>NZ_MVON01000033.1:0-35425 GCF_002018925.1 Acinetobacter sp. MF4642 | reverse complement strand
TTATTATATTTGTGGTTTTTTGTTTTTCAAGCGGAAGAGGGAATACGAAGTGTTAAGGAGTCTCGTGGGCTCGTAGATGTGTATAAGTGATAGAGATTATTTTTAATTTCATCGAAACTAGAAAAGTGTTTTAAATCATTAAGCTTAGTATGGTTTTTTTTTGGGCCATGTTTAATGTCTTCTTTAAAGCAAAGAAATTCTATAGAAATCCAAATAAGATCTTCATCACGATATTTTCCTAGGGTTGCCTTAATCGATTTCGTCAACTCTTCGTCTGGTATTTCATCAACAGTTTTTGCAACGTCCTCATCCTGAATATCTAGATCCTTAACTTCGGGAATATCTAACTCAAAACCTGGCATTTATATCTCCTTATGTAGCAAATCTTGTAGTATTTTTAGAGTAATTATACATAAATTTTCATAGTGTTTTAAGCATTTTAAAGTTTGAATGAGTTCATATTCAATAGTAGTTTATGGATAAAATTGATCTTTTTTTATTAAAATTTCTTCGTAATTCCTGATTAATAGGAAGTTTCTTGTACTCTTTGAAGTGCATGAGGACGTGATAACGGAACTACTCAGTTTTAGAGGGTAGGATGAAACTACAAAATTCATGAATTACAGTAAATATTCTTGAATGCTTATTTTCAGAAAGAGTTAAATGTGTTGGACGAAAAAATGGGGCTTTAAAATCCAAGAACTATATAATCTAATAGAATTTAAGCCATGTGTTTTTAATTTTTGATTTTGTGCGGATAAAAATTGCTTCAATTTAATTAGTTTTTTAAAATTTTTGATATGGTGGTCTTAGGTTTTTGGGTTGTTTATTTTGGTGGTTATTAATATTATTTATATTTATCCTTTTAATCTATTTTCTTAATGGTAAATAATTACAGAAGAGTTCCTTTTATGTTTTAAACCATCAAAAGGGATACTCATGTGTCATACTGTAAATGAATCAAAGATCTTGATTGAAATTGAAAATTTTGTTGAAAATGTCTCTGTCACGAAACGTAAGCCGCATAATTTTTATAATCAGTTAACAGAACTGCTTGTTCAGTTAAATCAAATTTATAATCCTGATTATTCTTATGTACCTGCAATAGAGGCTATGATCGAGCTGTTGTTGGATTTAGACGAGTATTTAGATGATCCTGAATGCTTATATGAGCGCTTAATAAGAATCTCTTTTGAAGATATTCAGCGTGATTTTAAGCGGCACTACCGTGGACAAAAACGTCAACTACGTGATCATCGTCATAGTGAGTCAGAAAATACCAAGACACTTGTTGATCGTATGCAAGAAATCAGCGATAAATATTCACGGATTTTAGTGGTCCGTGTTGATTTAGCTTATCCGCTCAAATTTCAAGATCAGATTGGTATCTTGGATTTTAAGGATGATATGGATGTACTACGCACTCGACTTCGTGATCAGGATACAGTTTTTAAAAAATTGATTGCATACGCATGGGCATTAGAGCAGGGAGCGGACAAAGGCTATCATTGTCATTTGCTCTTAGTTTATAAGGGGAGTGACTATCGCAATGCATATTGGATTGCTGATCAAGTTGGAAAGCTTTGGAGTGATATTACAGAGGGTTTAGGTTGTCATTTTAACTGTCACACAGCAGCGTATCTTAAGCAGTTCTCAGATCGAAACCGTTTAGGCATCGGGATGATTCATCGTAAAAACTTAGATGAAGTGAATAATATGTTGAATACCGTGAAGTATTTGGTACGCCCTGAAAAAGAATCGCAGCATCTAAGAGTGAAAACTAAAAAGCGTATGCGGACTTTCGGCTAACAGAAAAAAATACAGGCATACATCATCCACATGAAGATCATGTTTCAAATGATCAGGGGCTTATGAATATAGGCCCTTTTTAATTTTTCATTGGAGATGTAAATGATGCTTAAGCATTGTCCTTATTGTCAGTCTACTCGCGTACATCGAATGTTTATCTCTTATCCTGAGGAATCGCAATCTCACTTGAATCCCCAATCGTTATTTACTTCAGCATTTGGGTTACGTACACAAGTGCTTAAACAGCTCTGTAAAAGACCACCTTTTTCGCCATGGTTGTTGGGACTGGCTGAAATTTTACTGAAGGGCATGTATTTATATTGGATCGAAACTCAACGGGTTCATTCTGATTCAGGAATCGCCATTGGGTTTTATTGTGAACAATGCCAACGTAGCTTTAATCATTAAGCAGGAAGATTTATGCTCTAGGCGAATAGAAAAAATAGGTCGATGATTTCTCATCGGCCTATCTTGGAACTTAGTACAGTCATAGTGAACGGTAAAGTAATCAAACTTATTTTTTAGTTCAAAATTCAACAATGAGTAATCTAAAAGAACTTATTTACAACCACTATTTGAGGCTACAGCGTCTTGAGTGAAGGAGAACCCATTAATTGGTAAATTTGAAATTGACTTAACATCATAGGCATCACCAGTCGTTTCAAGAACAATATTGAGTTTATTTTTTACCGCAGTCTTCGGTGTCATGGTATAGGTTGAGCCTTGACGTCCCTTATCAAAGTTGAAACAAGCATGCTTAAATTTGCTTGTTGCTGTTTTGATAGTGTCTTTACCGAGATATACCGTTTTTCCATCGATATTGATCAAGTGTTTACTAGGCGAGATGCTCAACTGATTGACGCTGAACTGAGCTAAACCTTGCTTTTGATAGTTAGCGTAGAGGCTTAGATTACCAATGGTCCAGTTACTGAATTGTGCTGTTCCTGATTCAGGCTGACCAAATTTCTGAATGAGGGTTGAGCGCGTATCATTCATGCTTACTTTCTTTCCATTGATGAGCATGTGATCAGCAGCAAAAACAGAAGTTGTAAAAGTTGCGATTAATATTGTGATGATATGTTTATTCATGATATTCCCAGATTTTAAATGTATTCAATTATTTTGAACGCAAAGCGAGGCTGCCAATAATTAACAGAAGCAAAATGGCACCAATAAATTTCCCTACAGAAGGGAACATGACAGCAGGCCAAATGACAGCAGGCCAAATGACACCTTGTCCTAAGTGATAGGCAAATGATTTATAGCTGTATTGTCCCCAAAAGGATTGATATAGCGTGAAGAGTAGACCAATGATGAAATATCCACGGATCAACCAAGTCTTAATGGATGGATTCATTTATTTCCCCCAAAAGCAAATTGAGCGAGTAAAAAAAACAGCCCGAATACAATCATCATTGCGATAAAGGGCAAACCCAAGAAACAGATGACTGCAATGATGCAGATGATGCCAGCGAGTGTTCTCATGACTTACTCCTTCATGCATTGCAAACCACTTTGAAGTAGGTCGTATTGAAAGGCTTCACTTTGGTGAAGGTTGTAAAGATTGTTCTTGAGTTCATCTTCACCATATTTACTTTCAAGCTTCTTATAAGCACACTTACAGGCGGAACGTTCCATTCCTGAGGATTGGCAGCCACTAATAAATTGCCGTTCAGATTTACTGGTACAACCTGAGAATAAGAGTGCTGAGAAAATAGTGGATGTAATGAGTAACGAGGTTTTCATTTGTTCCCCCCAAATTTGTTGTTCTGTTTTTTTGAAATAGATCGATTCAGCCGATTGCATAAATAAAAGGCGAGCGTAACCATCTAAAGGACGGAACTGTCTTTAGCGCAAATTAAGCTGAAATAGGATCTATAAATTTAGGCCGAGGACCAAGGAATGGTATCAAAAGGCCTGAGAGCAAATGAGTGTGAGGGGTAATATTTATTTAGTCATGGTTATGACTCCTTAGGTATTTAAGAAGTTCTACCAAATTACTGCTAAATAATGGTGGCAGAACGAAAAGGGGTTAGCAGACTGAACCTAAGAATCAGCACACCCGAAGGTGTCCCCCTCCCGTTCTACCGCAAAGGGGAGCACGAGGTCACACACCAAAAGAAGAAATCTTTTAGTGCACTTAGGAAACGGTCTGCTAAAACCGACTGGCAATGTAGGCCAGCGATTGAATCATAATAGTTATAGTGACTTGCGCCAATTTAGGTTAGAAGTAGACATTGGATATATCGGCTGGAGTTCACGATTAATTTTTCTCAATCATGTACATAAATAGAATCAATATAATGAAGCTGGTTTTTATTAAATTTTTCTATTATCATTCGCATTTATAAATATAAATTATTTAATATCAATAGGAAATTTATAATGAAAGGTACATTGCTGGATTTTAATATACAGTTAAATGAGGGGGCGATTAGTGGGGAAGATGGTAAGCGTTATAGCTTCTTTGGTTCAGAATGGAAAGAGCAAGTAGCACCTGCCCGAGGCCAACAAGTTGATTTTGTTGTAAATGAATTGAATCAAGCAACGGCTATTTATCTTACTGCATATTCACAACACTCAAATGCATCACAGTTTATAGCGTCTAACAATGATCAAATCCAAGCAGAAGAAAATTATGGCTTCATTGATTGGTCAATGAAATGCTTAAAAAACTATGCGACCTTTTCGGGGCGTGCACGTAGAAAAGAATATTGGTATTTCTACTTATTTCAAATCGTACTGGGACTTGGGATCGGTGTAGTTTTAGGGATTGCTGGAATTAGTGATGATGGTATGGATGTTATATCAGGATTGCTTTCACTCGCGTTTTTACTTCCGACATTGGCTGTAGGTGCGCGTCGCTTGCATGATGTAAATCGTTCAGGTTGGTGGATGCTGATCGCTTTTACAATCATTGGATTGATTCCATTGTTTATTTGGTCTGTGTCAGAAACAAAACCAGAATCAAACAAATGGGGGCAACCTGCTAAATAAAGTGCTCAGAGTTTATCTTATGCCGAATACAATAAAAGAGCTGTGATCGTTTGGATTCAAAATAATTTCAGATATATATCATCTACATGAGAGATTATTCAGATCTTTAAATTTGCGTTAAATACTATTTTCTACCTGCTGATTCAGCAGGTTTTTTTATGTCCAAAATTTAGGTTTAAGCGAATTGATCTTCAATTTTAAAAGGAAACTATCATGGCACATCAACTCGAACAAATGGCTTATGTCGGCCAAACCCCTTGGCATAGTCTAGGTAACCAACTCAGCCAAAACCAACCCATTGAAGTCTGGGCACAGCAGGCAGGCATGGATTGGCGCATTGAATCATCCAACGTCAGCTATATGGCTAAGAATGATAGAGGGCAAAGCATTATCATGCCGTATGAAGAGCAACGGGTACTGTACCGTTCAGATACGCATGCACCTTTATCTGTGGTCAGCCAGCGTTATCAGGAAGTACAACCGAAACAGATTTTAGAGTTCTACCGTGATTTAACCGAGCAATCGGGCTTTGAGTTGGAAACCGCTGGGGTATTGAAAGGTGGGAAGAAGTTCTGGGCCTTGGCACGTACAGGACAAAGTACGGCTTTAAAAGGCAAGGATGTCAGTAATGGTTACATCCTCTTAGCCACCGCGTGTGATGGCACTCTTGCAACCACGGCGCAATTCACCAGTATCCGGGTGGTCTGTAACAATACCTTAGCGATTGCCTTAAAAGGTCAAAACTCTAGTGCAGGTGTGGTGAAAGTACCACACAGCACCAAGTTTGATGCGCAGAAGATCAAACAGCAACTCGGTATATCCGTCCGTACATGGGAGGATCACATGTATGAAATGAAACAACTCAGTCAACGTAAAGTCACACAGACTGAAGCAGCAGCGTATTTTGATGCCGTGTTTAACAACACTAGCCTAAGCAATGCAGAACAAGACGAGGGCATTATTCAGTTCTATCGTAATGTCGCCACCCAAGCCAACCACACAGCCAAAGCTGACAACAAGACTGAACCGAATGGACGCGCCATGTCTAAAGTCATGAGCATGTTTAATGGGCATGGACGTGGGGCAGAACTCAGTTCAGCCAAAGACACCGCTTATGGCTTGTTGTGCTCAATCACGGAATTTGCAGACCACGAGCGACGTGCCATGAGTCAGGATTATCGCTTAGATTCAGCATGGTTCGGTGCAGGCGCGGGCCTTAAGCAACGTGGACTCGAACAAGCACTCCGTCTAGTTGTTTAAGTTTCGATTCAGATTCAGTATTTAAGATCAGGACATGAGATCAATATGATTCTGTAAATCTCCCTAAGCCCAAACACCTTTTTGCCACATCTCCAGATGTGGCTTTTTTTATGCCCAAAATTTAACAATTACAGGAAATCGTTATGAACTCAGCCGTAATTCACCCAAGTCACACCAAAGCCAATCTCCATGCCGACCGTCCAAAACTGTTTACCGCAAAACGTTTCGTAGAGACTAAAAATATGACTCAAGCCGAATGGCTGGAAGTCAGACGCAAGGGCATTGGTAGCAGTGACTGTGCTGCTGCTTGTGGGCTCAATCCCTATATGTCGATGCTGGAACTATGGATGATTAAGACAGGTCGGATTCAACAAAGTATCGAAGAGGACAGTGAAGGACATGCACCCTTGTACTGGGGCAAGCAACTGGAACCTTTGGTTGCTGAATACTACAGCATGCATACCAATTACAAAGTGCGTCGAGTCAATGCCGTATTACAACACCCTGATCCAGACAAACACTTCATGCTGGCCAATCTGGATTACTCCGTGGTTGGCGATGCTGATGTACAAATACTGGAGTGTAAAACCGCAGGGGAATATGGGGCCAAACTGTGGCGAGATGGTGTACCGTTATATGTACTCTGTCAGGTACAGCATCAATTGGCAGTGACAGGCAAGAAAGCAGCGCATATTTGTGTCTTACTGTGTGGGCATGAAACCAAGATTTTTAAAGTGACACGCTCAGAGTCAGTGATTCAACACATTATCAATGCTGAACGTTACTTCTGGGAATGTGTGGAAAAGGATACCCCACCTGAAGCCGACGCCAGTGAATCGGCAGCCAAAGCCTTACAACTTTTGTATCCAGAACATGTACCGCTTAGTACCACAGACTTATCTGAAGATGAGCAAGCTAATCAACAGTTTGAGCAACTGCTTCAAGCTCGAAACCAAATTGAAAAGCATCAGGAGCAGTTCGATCTACTCAAACACCAACTCCAAGCCAAAATGCAACAGGCTGAACGTGCAACATTCACTAATGGTTCAGTGACATGGAAAAAGGCTAAAGACTCGGTCAGCTTGGATAGTAAGGCTTTACTTAAATTACATCCTGAGTATTTAAATCAGTTTCCACAAGCCAAGCAAGGGACACGGCGTTTTCAGATTTATGCCAATGGTGGATGAGTCCAATTTTATCCACACAAGCAATACGCGAAATACCAACAAGCAAGCTCATATCAGCCCATGCCCACAGCATGGGCTTTTTTATGCCTATTCAATTTATACAAAAGAGGAAATCCACATGATCAAAGGTTTAGCAATTACCCCACCGATACTCGGACGAATCAGTATTGGTAAGATGGTAGAAAAGAATGGTAAACATATCCCTGAAAAGGATGACCAATTTACCCTAACTTCCCAAATCCAAAATAAAGAGGGATGGGTGAAACATCCACTGGATGAACAACTCCGAGCCAAAGCGCCCAATCAAAAACTCCGTAGTATTCCAGTACGGATGATTTTTAATGATCCTGAACTCAATCTACGAGCAGAGTACAGTTTATTTGACCGTCAGACAGGACGCCCCGTGTGTGTAGGTAATGGTGAAACTTGTCAACGATTGACCAACCAAGGGATTGAACATTATCCATGTCCATCTCCAGATTTATGTTCATTAGCACAAGGCGGGTTATGCAAGCCTTATGGTCGGCTCTATGTGAATTTAGATGAGTCGGATGAGTTCGGTACTTTTGTTTTTAGAACTACAGGTTTTAACAGTATCAGAACTTTGGCAGCTCGATTGTCTTACTACCATGCAGCATCCAATGGTTTGTTGTCATGCTTACCATTGCAACTAACCTTGAGGGGTAAGTCCACCACACAAAGTTATCGTACGCCTGTCTATTACGTGGATCTGACTTTACGCGAGGGGGTTCATTTGCAAGAGGCCATACACACTGCCAAAGAAATTGACCAAAAGAGCAAACTTTCTGGATTTAATCAGGCTGCTTTGGATCATATTGCTCTACAGGGTTTTGCCAATGCACAGTTTGAGGTGAACTCAGATGAGGGAGGAGATTTGGTGGAGGAGTTTTATACGGATGAGCTTGCTGAAGCTGAACAAACGCAGCCTGACTCAAAAGCCAAAACAAAGCCTAAATTCAATCAGGGGGATGGGTTTGTGCAGGATATTCAGAAAGGGTTACAGGGTAGTGTAAGGGCAGTGAATTAGTTAATTTTTACAGACCTCCTGATTATTTGAGCAGTAACGCTCGCATTATTGATTTGGAGTAAATTTCATGAATGCGTTTGTTGGACAAACTTTTCAAATGAATCAACTGATTAGTATTAAAGAAGTCATTAAATTTGTCGGTGTAGGTAGATCGACAATATATGAGATGATGGATGAATATTCACCTTACTATGATCCGACTTTTCCCAAAAAAGTAAAAATTACTCAAAACCGTATCGGCTGGTCAGCTTATGAAATTCATCAATGGATTGAAAGCAAGTTGGCGGAACGTGCATAAAACTGGGAGCTTCGGCTCCCTTATTTATATTAGCTCGTAGTTTGATAGGGAGAAATTATACTTACAAAATTCGATGCTTTTCATAATTAAAATTACATTTTAGATATATTTTTTTTCGATGAATTTTAATGAATTAGATCAAAAGTTTAGAGTGTTCTTTTTCTAAGGTATATTAATTTTTGTTTTTAGGTATTTGATTTATTTTAGTATTTTTTAATTTTGTATTGGGTAAAATTTGTTCTATAGTTTTGTTGTGGTCAATAACATGTTTGGAGTCGAAAATGTCTGGACAACCTGTACCCTTAGAGAAGCTATTTAAACAAATGGCTGAAACCATGCAAGCTGAACAAAATAAATTTGATCAAGCAGTTTATCAATCTGCATCACCAACTCAAAAAAAGAGAATGCTTCAAAATTGTTATGATAATGGTATAAAAGTGCCAGATATCTCAAAAAAGACGGGAGTACCAGAAAGTACTATTTATACAAAAATAAAAACAAGAGGTAAAAATAGCGGTGATGAACTTTGAATTCATGAAATTAACTTTGACAAAATAAAAGCGACAAATATTTGTCGCTTTTATTTATTGGTCTTTTAGTTCGGCATATACCAGCTAGAAGACGAGTTTAACCATTGCTCAGTATGGATAGGTGAAATTTGAATTTTTGTTTAAAAATTAGACAGATATCATTCCTTATTTTCGCTATGATTCATTTCAATATTTAAACAAATGTATTTGGTCAGTCATGGCGATTAAAAAAACAGAACTCTATTCTTCTCTTTGGGCAAGTTGTGATGAACTGCGTGGTGGTATGGATGCGAGTCAATATAAAGACTATGTGCTTACCATGCTGTTTTTAAAATACATTTCTGATAAATATAGCAATGATGACTTTGCCATTATTGAAATTCCTGAAGATGCAACTTTCGATAAAATCAGTGAGCTAAAAGGCAATAAAGAAATTGGTGATAAGCTCAATATCATCATCCGAAAAATTGCTGAAGCCAATAACCTGCGTGGCGTGATTGACGTTGCCGACTTTAATGACGAAGACAAGTTGGGTAAAGGCAAGGATATGATCGACCGATTGACCAAGTTAATCGGTCTTTTCGAAGGCTTAAACTTAGCTGATAATCGTGCAGACGGGGATGACTTACTTGGTGATGCGTATGAATATTTGATGCGCCACTTTGCAACGGAGTCCGGTAAATCAAAAGGTCAATTCTATACTCCGGCGGAAGTGTCACGTGTTGTGGCAAAAGTTGTAGGAATTAAAAAAGAAACACCAAAAAATGCGACTGTTTATGACCCGACTTGCGGGTCTGGTTCTTTGCTGTTAAAAGCCTCGGATGAAGCCGAGAAAGGCTTAACCATCTACGGTCAAGAGATGGACAATGCGACCTCTGCATTGGCACGTATGAACATGATTCTGCATGGCGATGTCGGCGAAGGTGCCAAAATTACCCAAGGCAATACGCTCTCATCACCTGAATATAAAGATGAAGCAGGTCAGCTCATGACCTTTGACTTTGCTGTGGCTAACCCGCCATTTTCAAGCAAGAACTGGACCAATGGTTTAACGCCAAGCAATGATGAGTTTGACCGTTTCGTGTGGGGTGTCCCACCAGAGAAAAATGGTGACTTTGCCTTTTTATTACATATCTTAAAAAGTTTGAAAAGCACGGGTAAAGCAGCAGTCATTTTGCCGCATGGTGTTTTATTCCGTGGTAATGCGGAAGCACGTATTCGCGAAAATCTGATTAAGCAAGGCTATATCAAAGGCATTATTGGTCTACCTGCAAATTTGTTCTATGGAACAGGTATTCCAGCCTCAATTATCGTGATTGATAAAGCTACTGCAAAACCTATTCAGTTTAATGAAGAGGGCGAAGTAACTGATGGTCAAAGCATCTTCATGATTGATGCAAGTAAAGGCTTTACTAAAGACGGTAACAAGAACCGCTTACGTCATCAAGATATTCACAAAATTGTCGATGTCTTTACCAAAGAATTAGCAATAGACGGCTACAGTCGTAAAGTCGATATTCATGCCATTGTTGCCAATGAATATAACCTAAACATTCCTCGTTATATTGACTCGAGTGAAGAAGAAGACTTACATGATTTAAGTGCGCATTTAAAAGGTGGTATTCCAAAACGTGACATTGATGCGTTACAGAATTATTGGGACGTATTGCCGAATGTTCGTGCAAGCTTGTTTGAAAAAGATCGTGAAGGCTATGGTCGTTGTCTAGTGGCTGCCAATGAAGTTAAGAAAACCATTCTAGAACATGCTGAATTTAAAACTTTTGCAGTTGATAGTTTAAAGCCGTTTACTGCATGGTTTGAACGTAGTGCATTTAAGGCGATTGAGAAAGATCAAAAGCCTAAAGATATTATGCTGCGTGTTAGTGAGGACTTATTGCAAAGCTATGCAGACGTTCCGCTGTTATCCAAATACGACATCTACCAAATCTTTATGGAATATTGGGATGAGGTGTTATTGGATGATATTTCGGTCATCACTCAAGATGGCTGGGCAGGTGCGAAGCTGATTCGTAATTTAACCGCTGAAAAGGACAATAAATTAAAAGAAGTGCCTGATTTAGTAATTGAGAAGATTAAGTATAAGGCTGAGGTAATTCCACCACATTTGATTGTGGCGAAGTATTTTGCGAATGAGCAAAAAGCCTTAGATGCAAAACAGGCTGAGCTTGATATTGCAACGCAAGAATTGGAGTGTTTTGTAGAAGAGCATACTGCGGATGAAGGTTTATTAGTTGAAGCATTAAGTGACAAAGACAAAGTAACTTTGGCAACGGTGAAAGCGCGTTTGAAGCTTGCGGTTGATGCTGACGAAAAACAAGTATTAAAAAAAGCGCAAGCCTTCTTTGAAGCTGAAGCAACCTTAAAGAAAAAAGTAAAAGAGCTTCAAGAGGCTCTGGATCTTAACGTCTTTAAAAAGTACCCAACTTTAATCGAAGCTGAAGTAAAAGATTTGGTGGTGCAAGACAAATGGTTTACCACTTTAAATAACAGTATTGAGGCTGAGATTGAGCGTGTTACTCAGCAATTGGCAAACCGTGTGAAAGAACTGAATGAACGTTATGCGGAGCCGTTACCGCAAATTACCCAAAATGTGGAGGCTTTAAGTTTAAAAGTGGCTGAGCATTTAAAAGCAATGGGTTTGGAGTGGTAATGATGACTCAAAGCAATTTAACTTTTAAAGAAAATCAGGCGATTCCTGAAGGTTATAAAAAAACTGAAGTCGGTGTGATTCCTAATGATTGGGAAGTTTTATCCATTAATGATTTTGCTATAAAAGTTGGTAGTGGCAAAACGCCAAAAGGAGGAGCACAGATATATAAAAAAAGTGGTTATCCTTTTGTAAGAAGTCAAAATATCGGCTGGGGAATTTTAGAGTTATCAGATGTAGTATATATATCTAAAGAGATTCATGAGAATTTTCATGGTAATGATTTAAAAAATGATGACGTACTATTAAATATAACAGGGGCCTCAATCGGACGGTGTGCTAAAGCGGATTACCGAATAAGTGGAGGTAATGTTAATCAACATGTTTGTATCATTAGAAGTAATACAGATACGGTTAATTCAGATCTTTTAGTTGAAATAATTAATTCCAAAATTGTTCAAACTCAAATTAATAGTTATCAAGCTGGGGGAAACAGAGAGGGATTAAATTTTTCACAAGTAAGACAATTACAGATCCCAATGCCTAAAAAGGCTGAAGAGCAACTTAAAATTGCTTTGGTATTAAATGATGTAAATGGTTTAATTTCTGAACTTGAAAAACTCATTGAAAAAAAACAAGCCATTAAAACCGCAACCATGCAACAGCTTTTAACAGGTAAAACACGGTTGCCTGAATTTGCATTGCGTGAAGATGGTACATCTAAAGGCTATAAAGATAGTGAGTTAGGTCAGATTCCTGAGGATTGGGAAGTGTTTAACTTACCAGACGTAATTTGGTACCAAGAAGGACCAGGGTTAAGAAAATGGCAATTTCAAACTAAAGGGCTAAAAGTTATCAATGTAACTAACTTACAGGAATCGGGTTATTTAGATCTGGATAAAACTTCAAGACATATTTCTTGGGATGAGTTTGAAAAAATGTACCAGCATTTTGCCTGTGACGAAGGGGATATGGTAATCGCTTCTTCAGGCAACTCTTACTGTAAAACTTCTATAGTGAGATCAGTAGATTTGCCATTATTAATGAATACAAGTGTCATAAGATTTAAACCGTTAAAAAGTTTTTCTCAAGCATTTATGTATATTTACTTGAGCTCGAAATTTTTTAAATCACAAATTGATCTTTTAATTACTGGAGGGGCTCAACCAAATTTTGGTCCTGCCCATCTTGAAAAGATCAAAATTATTGCTCCTGAAAACGTTGAAGAACAAAGTCAAATTGGAGAAATATTATTGGATTTAGAAAATGAAATTAAAGCTTTAGAAATAAAACTTAATAAGATTAAGTCAATCAAACAAGGCATGATGCAAGAGCTTTTAACAGGTAAAACTCGCTTGGTATAAGGTTAAAATAATTAGGGGGTAAATATGAAAATTGATGCACAAGTAAAATCTATTGAAAAATTAAAGGACTATTTTTTTCTCGTACCTGACTATCAACGTGAATACGTATGGAAAGCCGATGATCAGGTCGAGCAGTTTTTAACAGATATCGATAATGAATACGATGAAAATGCTGAGCAACAAGAAAGCTACTTTATTGGTTCAATTATCATTGTTAAAAACAAGAATAAATACGATGTGATAGATGGTCAGCAACGTCTGACCACCATTACATTAACCTTGTGCGCAATTCGAGATTTACTCTCAACTCAAGAAGCAAGCCTAAATGAAATACAAAAAGAGCATTTAAGTACCGTTAAAAAGTTATTGTATAGCTTTGATTTGGATACCGAAAAACATTTACTGCGTCTTGAACTTCAATATGAAGAAAGTCGAAATTTTTTAGATAAGCTCATTTTGAGAGAAGCATACGAGGGTGAAAACACCGCATCCATTCAAAAAATGCGTGCTGCATATCATCAAATTTACAACTATCTTGAAAATATTCTGCAAAAAGGTGTACCAGCCTTAACCAAATTTGCACGCTATTTCATGAGTAAAATTGATTTGGTACTGATTGAATCTGAAGATATTGGTAGCGCACTCAAGATTTTTGAAACCATTAACCAACGTGGTGCAAGCTTAAATGCGATGGACTTGGTCAAAAACTTACTGTTTAGACAAGCTAACGAAAGTCAGTTTAGTACCATTAAGGAAAAATGGAAAAATATTAATGAGGCTTTACTGCGTTGTGGAGAACATGAAAACCCATTACGTTTCTTACGTTACTTCATGATGGCACGTTATCACAACGGTATTTTGCGTGAAGATGATATCTACAATTGGATTATTACCAAAGCAGGTAAAGCTATCCTGAAATACGAGACTCATCCAATTGAATTGGTCAAAGAAATTGAGTCTATGGCGCAACGCTATGCAGATTTAGTCAATGCAACTAAACGCTTGAGCGATGGTAGTGACTACCCGCATGTGACCCATATTGGTTTCATTAACAAATATAAAGCTCGACAACATTTAGTTATGCTCTTGGCTTTATCAAAAAATGCGGATAAAGAAGCAATTGATTATTTGGCTCAGCAAATCGAAAGTTTCTACTTTGTCACCAATACAGTGGGGATCTGAGGTAAAAGTAATGAACACTCATTTGCCAATTGGGTGGTCTCATTCCGTGGAAAAACAACCATAGAAGAGATTCAACAGGCTGTTGAAAAGACCATTGTGCCGTATGTATTAGAACGCTTAGATACGTTGAAATTTAAATTTTTAAATATCCGTCACGATGGCTATAACCCACAATATCGTCAGCGTTTTATTTTAGGCCAGTTAGAAAATCAGGCACGTACACAAGCTAGTCTAACGGAGTTTAATTTTAAACAAATTGGTCAATTAGAAATTGAGCACATTTTCCCACAAACACCAAAAGATAATGTTTTGCCAGAAGAATTTTTGGATAAAGCTGAATATAACAACACCATCTATAAGTTGGGCAATGTTACTTTACTCGAAAGTGTGATTAACCAAGCGATTAATAAGATGAATGATCTTACAAGCAATTGGTTTGAACAGAAGCAACAAGAGTATAAAAAATCGATTTTGCTGACGGTGAATCTGCTTGATCACCAATATAACATTGGTAAAAACACAGCGATCAATCGTTTTAAAGACGATAAAAAGTACATTTTCCAAGCTTGGTCAAAACAAGCCATTATTGATCGTCAAAAGATTATGTTGGATCTTGCATTAGATGTATGGCGATTCAATGATCAGCGACTCGATCAATATCAATTTTCAATAGAATACAAAGACACAGTGAACGCATAAGTATTAAAGATTAGGGTAAGGGTAATGAGTGAAGTCGGACAGCGTGAACGTGTCACACAAGACCGTGTCGTTCAATTATTTATAAATGATTTGGATTATCGTTATTTAGGAAACTTACATGACCTAAATAATAAAAATATTCGTGAGCAAGATTTAAAAGCATGGCTAAAAAAACGTGGTATCAGTGGTGTATTAATACAAAAGGCATTCCGCCAAATTGATGCTGCATCAGCATTAGGGGAAGGTCGAAAGCTTTATTATGCCAATAAAGATGTCTATCGCTTATTACGTTATGGTGTAAAAGATAAAGAAGGCGCTGGCGAGCAAAATCAAACCATTTGGCTCATTGACTGGCAAAATCCAGAAGCAAATGACTTTGCCGTAGCAGAAGAAGTGTCTGTACAGGGCGAATATAAAAAACGTCCCGATGTCGTGTTATACGTTAATGGCATTGCTTTAGGTGTGATTGAGCTTAAACGCTCTACAGTAGGGTTAACCGAGGGCATTCGACAAAACTTAGATAACCAGAAAAAAGACTTCATTCGTGATTTCTTCACGACGATGCAATTGGTGATGGCTGGCAATGACACGCAAGGTTTACGTTACGGCACGATCGAGACGGCAGAGAAGTACTATCTTGAGTGGAAAGAAGAACTAGAAAATCCTTATTCAAATAAGCTCGATTTTCATCTGAGTCGCATCTGTAATAAAGAACGCTTTTTACAGCTGATTCATGATTTTATTGTCTATGATGCAGGCATTAAGAAGACCTGTCGTCATAATCAGTTCTTCGGTATTGAAGCAGCAAAACAAAGAATTGCAACAAGAGAAGGCGGTATCATCTGGCATACACAAGGCTCTGGAAAAAGCTTAACCATGGTCTGGTTAGCCAAATGGATTCGAGAGAATGTACCTGATAGCCGTGTATTAATTATTACTGACCGTACTGAACTTGATGAACAGATTGAAAAAGTTTTTGGTGGGGTGGAGGAAGCGATTTATCGTACACGTAGTGGTGCTGATCTGATCCATACTTTAAACACAACCAATCCTTGGCTGATTTGTTCTTTAGTACATAAGTTTGGTCGCCAGGTTGACGATGAAGAGGATGATGAAGCATCTTCAGCGGATTTTATCGAAGAAATGAAAAAAGCCGTACCGCATGATTTTAAAGCTAAAGGCGATTTATTTGTGTTCGTGGATGAATGTCATAGAACCCAATCAGGCAAATTGCATGAAGCTATGAAATTGATTTTACCTGAAGCCATGTTTATTGGTTTTACAGGTACGCCACTGATGAAAAAGGATAAGAAAAAATCCATTGAAGTGTTTGGCTCTTATATCCATACCTATAAATTTAATGAAGCGGTTGAAGATGGTGTAGTTCTCGATATTCGTTATGAAGCGCGAGATATTGACCAACGCATTACATCACA
The DNA here is from genome assembly GCF_002018925.1 of Acinetobacter sp. MF4642. Classification (NCBI taxonomy): domain Bacteria; kingdom Pseudomonadati; phylum Pseudomonadota; class Gammaproteobacteria; order Moraxellales; family Moraxellaceae; genus Acinetobacter; species Acinetobacter sp. MF4642. The sequence goes on along the minus strand of NZ_MVON01000033.1, from coordinate 18,947 downwards.
GAAGAAAGTAGATGAATGGTTTGAAGCTAAGACCAGACAATTATCCCCTTTAGGCAAAACCTTACTTAAACAGAAGTGGGGGACGATGCAGAAGGTACTTTCAAGCCGTTCGAGACAGGAGCAGATTGTTGCTGATATTTTGATGGATATGGATACTCGTCCTAGGCTTATGGATGGGCGAGGAAATGCCATGCTTGTCTGTTCAAGTGTTTATCAAGCATGTACTGCCTATAAACTATTTAATGACACAGACTTAAAAGGTAAAGTCGCAATTGTGACCAGCTACCAACCTACAGCTGCGAGTATTAAATGCGAAGAATCAGGGGCTGGACTAACAGAAAAACTAGCCAAGTATGATATTTATCGCCAAATGTTGGCAGACTACTTTGAAAAGCCAGCAGATCAAGTGGGGAATTTAGTTGAAGAGTTCGAAAAACAGGTAAAGAAAAAATTCATTGAAGAACCTGGTCAAATGCGTCTGCTCATTGTAGTTGATAAATTACTCACAGGGTTTGATGCACCGTCAGCAACATATCTATATATTGATAAATCGATGGCAGATCACAACTTATTCCAAGCGATCTGTCGTGTGAATCGTCTAGATTCTGATGATAAAGAGTATGGTTATATCATTGACTATAAAGACCTTTTTAAATCCATTGATAAGACTATTAAAGATTATACATCTGAAGCCTTAGATGGATATGACAAAGAAGATGTAGATGGATTACTGAAAGATCGTATTCAGTCTGCACGTTTAGATTTGGATACGGCTCTCGAAGTAGTCAAAGCATTATGTGAACCTGTGCCTGCACCTCGGTTGAGTCAAGACTATCAACATTATTTCTGCGGTAAATCTGGATTGAATTCTGAAGAAATAAAGGAAAAAGAGTCGTTGCGCTTAGCTTTATATAAGGCGGTGAATAAACTATTGCGCAGCTACGCTAGCATTGCCAATGAGTTACCAGAAGCGGGATATAAATCACAGGAAATTACAGATCTAGAAGTGGATGTAAAGTTCTTTGAAAATGTAAGCAAAGAAATAAAAGCACATAGCGGTGATGCTGTTGACATGAAGGTCTATGAGCCTGCAATGCGTCAGTTACTGGATATGTACATCCAGGCAGAAAGCAGCGAAGAAGTCATTAAGTTTGAAGAGTTTGGGTTAATTGATCTAATTCTAAGAGGCGATGATGATTTTAAGGGTGTACCTGAAAACATCAGAAGAAATCCTGAATCAATGGCTGAGGCAATTGAAAATAACGTCCGTAAAAAGATCGTAGAAGAGAATCCCGTAAATCCAATTTACTACGACCAAATGTCTGTTTTACTTAATGAAATCATTGAGCTCAGACGTAAGAATGCAATGGCTTATAAAGAGTATCTTGAGAAAATACGCGATCTCACACGAAAAGTGGCCCAGCCAGCAGGACGGAATGATTATCCCGAGGGAATCAATACTCCAGGTAAACAAGCATTATTCGACAACTTTGGTAAAAATATCGAATTAACGCAAAAGATTGATAAAGCCATCCAATCCAACAAATTGGCTGCATGGGTGGGTGATGATGCAAAAGAGAAAATTTTGCTCAGAGGTTTAAGTAGAGAATTGGGTATTAATGATAAAAATGTTCTAATAGCCTATTTAACGCTTGCGCAAAAGCATCAGGAATATCATTGATCTTAACTTTAAAGATTGGCTCAATTCATATTGAAGTAAATCATAAAGATGTTAAAAATCTGAATATTACCGTACATCCTCCTTTAGGGGATGTACGAGTTTCTGCACCTTTAAATATGTCTGAAACAGCAGTGCGAATGGCAGTCATTGGGCGATTAGCCTGGATTAAAAAGCAACAGGCAGATTTTAATGAGCAGAGAAGGCAATCTAAGCGTGAAATAATGAGTGGCGAAAGTCATTATTTGTGGGGTAAGCATTACAGATTAAATGTTATCGAGCGATCTGGTAAGCATTACATAAATAAGCATGGTCAATGGTTGGATCTATATGTAAACCCGAATTCTTCGGTAGATAATCGTCGTAAAGTAATTGATGATTTTTACCGAGCAGAGCTAAAGACAGCTTTAGATGAATTGCTGCTCGAGTGGCAAGAAAAAATGCAGGTTACGATTTCTGCCTATGGTATTCGAAAGATGAAAACAAAATGGGGAAGCTGTAATACTGATACGGCTCGAACATTATTTAATCTTGAGTTAGCTAAAAAACCTTATGAATGCTTGGAATATATTGTAGTGCATGAATTGGTGCATTTATTCGTCCGTACTCACAATGATGAATTTTTAGCTTACATGAACCAATATTTACCAGACTGGAAGCAGCGAAAAGCTCTTCTTCGTGATCAACCATTAACTGATTTATAGTTTTATTTTATTGATGTTAGAAAATGAGATATTTAAGCTGTAAAGAAATATATGATGCAATAAAGGAATGGGGTATCAAAGAAACGAATACTAGAGAATATGCTTATGAATTTCAATTGAAGAATGGGCAGTACATCTATGTGAAACGTTTATTAGATACTCAAAAACGAAATCCAGAACCATTGCGGTTAATGATACATCCATGTTTTATTGCTCTTAAAGAAGATCTACTTTCGTTCGAAAATATTGAGTTTAGTTTTGAAGAAATGGGTAATATGAATTCAGCATTTGCTCAATTTCCTAAAAGTAGTCAATCACAATGTGATGAAAATCCAACTAAATACGGTATTGGTGTAAATTTTCAAGATAAAAGAAGTTTATTAAAATTAATTGTCTTTATTGAAAGCGTATAAAATCAAGAAAGGTGCTCATTTGAGCACCTTTCTTGATTTGGGTTTTTAAGGGTTAATACACAATTCAAATTCAGAGATTTTTCATTGGTTTAAATAGTGAGTTCAATTGTCACCATCTCCACACTAAAATGAAGGTCATTTTGACTAAATCGCATATAGGGAAATTGGATAAGAAATAAAATAATTGTTAAGATTTGTTAATTAATTTTGTGCTATTGTTAAGATTAATTTAACTAATTAATTTTATTAAAAAAAAATCAAATAAATGGTTTGAAAGTGAAAAAAAATGTCTAGAATGTTGCAAAAGAAATTCAAAATATGGGGTGTGTCTTGGTTCATGATCACGATAAGACAGTGTGGAACTTAGCATCTGGTACTTGGATGCGAGATGAGACAGTGGGTTATATTTTAAAAAGTACGCCAAATTCAAATGTTGAAAATCATGTGAATCCTCACTTTGTTCAGCAGATGCTGAACTTGCCAACTTTGGCTGGAAAAGTGTATCCGCCTGAGTTTTTATACGATCCTGAAACAGGTAACGCTTTAGAAAAAAAGCAGGTTGATTCAGAAGCATATTGGCTTCCGCCTTATGGGCAGGGACGACATTATGATGATAATCGTCAATACATGGATAGCCATGGCTTACAGTTAAGTCATCAACTTAAAAAATTAAAGAATGAGCCACAAATTGATGCTGATACAGAACAGAAAATAAAAATGCCACCAAGAGGTATTTTTGAATTTGTGTCGATCAAAGCCAGTACCGATATTCCTCAACTCGTGGCATACAATAAAATCAATGGCAATCTCTTGATTTGGAGTCAAGACAATCAGGAATGGTTGGAATTAAAAGCAGTTGAACGTCGTTTAGAGCGTTGTCCAGAAAAATTGGAAGAATATTTGCAACTTTTAGGCGTTGTAAATGATGCTGGTATTCAGTGCTTATATATTCCAACCAAAGCAGGTTTAGCACGAGTCACCATTGAAGGTTTGTCATTGACCTATCGTGCTGAGTATATCACCCCACTTAATAGTCCATGTTTAGGTACACCGGTTTATTGGAATAAAAAGATTTTAATACCAATTTTAAGTGATGATCAGGTTAAAATTTTTGATGTCACGAATCAGATAGAGATTTTGTTGAATGAACAAACCTCTGAAGTTTATTTTGAAAAAGTTGTTTATGACACTAGACGTATTATTTGGGTCGGTACGTCAGGGCAATTGATTTTAAAATATAAAATCTCTGATGATGAAGCACTCAATATCGTCTATAAAATGTGGCTACCAAGCTACACGCCTGATTTCTGTTTTGGTGCACCGTATGATGATCAAAAAGGGAGTTTTTATCAATTTGGTAAAACTCAAAGTAATGAAAAAGGTCCTTTGTGTTATATCGAATTAGATTCTGAAGACCAACTCGAAAAAACTCCATCATTCCGTTTTACCACAGGTGTATCAAAGTTCGGCCTAGATGGTAAATTGGAAAACAAACAAGATATTTGGAAAGAAGCAAGTGTGGTCGAATCAATCCATCGTTTTACAGTTCCAATGATTGAAGATGAGAAAAAGGAGTTAATTTTAGGATTCAGCTTCGATACAGATACCAATATCGGTATTGAACAAAAACTTGCAGATGACACAAAGCAAGACATTAAATTATTTATAGATACACATGATGGACTAATTGATTTTCATCGTGTTCAAGTAGAAAAGCCATTACAGTCAAGATTCTTTATTCATCAGAATGTTTTGTATTTCTATAACCCGAGCTTAAATGACATCTTAGGTTGGGAGCTGGTTGCATGAAACACATTGGTTTAATGGTTGCTGTGAGTTTAGCTTCAACGCTCACTTGTGCGGGTCAGCATGCATTTTTAGTCCAAAACTCTGGTTGGATGGAGCCATTTTACCAGGATCAAAACTCTCAATTAAAACCGCTGGTCAATGCAGTGGTTCAAACGGTAACGCAGCCCAATGATACGGTTGCGGTTTCCATGTTTAACCAAAGTAACACAACTGCCCAATCACCTGTGTTGATTTATCAAGGGGCAGGTAAACAAAATGTCAGTCAGCAACTCAGCCAAGAGGGGATTGCTAAAAAATCTGATAAAGCCTATGCAGACACAGATTTTAAAGAAGCTGTCGTTGCCACGATTACAGGTCCATTTGCGAAAAAGTCAGGCATTATCTGGATTTTTACTAACAATAAAAATAGTCCTAATAATGATGAGGCAACGGCTGAACGCAATAAAGAGTTTTATGAGTTAGTTCACTTAGATCCAGCTATAAATAAAGTAATGGCTTATCCATTAAAAATGCCTGTACAAGGGAAACATTTTAATGCATCAGGACTAATGGTTTATGTATTGGCTTATGGTGAGCAGGCAGAAGCTGAGTTAAACCATTTGGTAAAATCAGGTCAGATGGAAAAAGTGTTTAACCAACAGCCTGCATTATTAAAGCCTTTAGATAAAGAACCTGTTCAGCTCATTCCGACAGGTGTAAAAAACTCATCGACGATTCACGCCTCTTTGGCAGCAGATCAGAAAACTTTGGTCTTTAATTTAGAGCCTAAAGATGTCATTCCTGAGTTAAAACTCACAGCAGATCTGAAAAATAAATTTTATCCTTACAATATTGCAGCAACTCGTGTTGAAGCAAAATTAAGATTAGCAAATGGAATGCAAGCACCGATTCAGATTTCTGAAACGGATATCCGTTTGATGACTAAGGATAATACCAAGCTCGAGTTTCAGGTGCCAATTCCTTCGCATTTAATTGTGTCCCCATGGTCTTGGGAAGTGTTTAAGGCAATGGGTAAGGCAGTTACGATTCCTGCAAATATTGATGTGACCTTATATGAGCAGAAGCTGAGTTTATCTGAAGATTTTAAACAGAATTTGCAGAGTTTATTTCCTGGTGATCCATTATCGGATGTCTTTGTTGCACCACAAAGTATTCAGTCGTCCACAGCCACAATTCCGGTACAATTCCGTTTGCAATATCCATTATGGCCGGTTGTAGTAATGATTGCAGGGATTTTATTGGCACTTGTACTCGGAATTTTGGCTTTGGCATTGAGCTCAAAACGTAAAAAATATGATGTTTGGGTAAATGGCTTGAAGAAACAAACTATCCAATTAAAACCATTTTCCAAGATGAGTGTTTATGGTGATTCAGGGAAAGAAATTGCGATTGTAAAACGTGGTATTTCAGACGCATCTGTTCAAGTTTTAGATAAAGAATTTAGTGTAACACTTCGTTAAATATTTAAGATTAATTTTAAAAAAGCATCCAGGGGGATATATGTCAGAGTCAAATACAAATAACGGTTTTGTTTTACCAACAGCAGATGAGCAGGCTCAAACTGAAACAGGTACAGCAGCACAAACTGTTCAAGAAGTGAATGTGCCTACAGTTCAAGAAGAAACAGGTTCTCGTGATCTCATGATTGCTAGTGGAATTATCGTTGTTCTTCTCATCGCTTTCTTTTTTGCAAAACGCGGTTTCAGCAATAGTTTGGTAAAAAAACGTATTTCTCCGAGCAAAGCAAGTATGGCAGGTTGGTGGTTATTTATTTTCCTTGCTGCGGTTGCTATCGGTGCAGTCTTGGCAGCAGTCAATCCAGTGAAATTCTTATCTCTGCTTATTTTAGGGCCATTAGGTATTGTTGCATTGGTAAGTGCTGTCCTGACATTCACATCAAGCCGTGCTTAAGCACTGACTGTAAGTTAAGCAATTAAAAAATAAAGAACCAGAGGGAAGATGATGACAGACGCACAAAATGTCAACACAGGCACTGCAGCCAAAGCAGCAGAGCAGACCGTAAAACTCCGCCCAACACTTTATATTGGTGTCGGTGGTACAGGTATGGAAGTGATGATGCGTGTGCGTCGTCGTATTCTCAATGCAAGTTGGGGTAGTGATAATGTTCGCTTAGAAAACTTATCACAGTTTCCAATTGCACAATTTATGCATTTTGACTTAGATCAGGGTGCAATTATTGATAGTGGTCGTGCACAAACTGAAGATTTGCAATATAACTTAGTCAAGTTTACAGATGATGAAAAGATCGTTGAGTCTTTTGATATTGAAAAATATAGTCGTGATGATGCTTCATTAAGCCGTTATCCACATATTCAAAATTGGTTACCGCTAACCCCTAAAAAAATTCGTGAATTAGGCATTGATCCTGCAAAAGGTGCGGGGCAAATTCGATCTGTATCACGTTTATATTTCTTTGATAAATATCCAAAAACTCGTGACAAAATCCGCTCAAAATTAAATACATTAAAAGCAGGTTTATCGCGTGATGACATTCTAAAAAAACTAAATTTACAACTAGATACAAGCAAATTTCGTATTGTGGTTTTGGGCTCTGTTGCTGGCGGTACAGGTTCCGGTTCATTTTTGGATATGGGGTGGTTATCTAAATGGGTGGCAAGCAACGAAGTTGAAGCTGCTGACGTAGAGTTGATGTTGTTTTTACCGACAGGTTATTCAAGTGCCAATAAAGCACGTACTGAGGCCAATGCTTATGCAGCGTTGATGGAAGTTGAATCTGCAATGGTTGGGCATTCAAAGTATGTGGAAAAATGGGATGATTATGATCGTCCACAGCTTGCATCGAAACCGTATGATGAAGTTCATTTAATTGATTCCGGTAACCTGGCACGCCAGCATACGGACAATATGAATGATGTCTACTCGATGATTGCGGATACGTTATTTGAAGATTTTCGTTCTGCTGACTTTGCCAATCGGAAACGTTCAGTTGCTGTCAACCAACGCCAACATAAAATTCATATGTTTGCGCCACCTGTTCCGACAGGTCGTTTCGGTGATATGAAGTTAAATTACTCATGTGCCTATTCAGCATTTGGCCAGTCGACTTTGGACACACTTGGCCGTGCTCGCTACGATGAATATGCCTACAGTTTGGCATCGGACATGCTTAAAGCCTTCTTTGGTGTAGCAAGCGCGAATCCTGCTGCAAATCGTGCGAGTCAAAAGCAATGTGATAACTTTATGTCTGAATATATGTATTCAGCTTTAGTTCCATTTAACAACCTGCCAGAGTTTTCTGCTGCGACACTGAAAAATCCAGAAATTCGTGAATTGAACACAGAATTTATGGATCTGGCAATTGTTGAAACATTGCTTCGATCAGGTCAGTCGGGTGTAGAGGTTGATATTGTTGATGAAACACGCCAACGTGTTAGCAAGCGCATTAATGAAGTCAGTAACGTAGATCGTGATCAATGGCCTGTTCAAGTTCGTCTTGCGATGGATAATTTACTCGAACAAGTGATCCGTAACCCGAATACTAAAGGGGATACTGCTGAAGATCAGGTGGTGCGTCGTAGAAAAGTGATTTTTGATGCACTGAAAAAAGACATCGAAAACCGCCTCTATCTTTATATTGATAATCAAGATCTAGGTGGTTTTGAGTATGTCATTTCTTTAGTAGAACAAATTAAAGGACGTATTGAAAATGCCAATACAGGAATTTGCGTATACCTAAAAAATTCTGCAAACCGCTATACAGCTATTAAAGATGCTGTACAAACCTATGAATATGAAAAACAACTCAAGGATTTAGAAGAAACCAAAGGCTCGGGCTTCCTCGGCTTGGGTGCATCTTCTCGTGAAGAGCAGGCACGAAATATTTTAGATCATTTGCGTAATGATATTTCAAATGTTCTTGCATTCCATTTACAAGCTAAAGCTGCTGTCGAAGCGATTGAGTTGATGCAGGATATTTCGAACTGGTTGGGTAACAGTTTGGGTGTAGATGAGAGTGGCAAGACGATTTGGAATGGTGTGATGGGTGACCTGCAAAATGGTCAAGAGTCTGTCATGGATATGATGAAGCGTCTTGATCACGATCGTGAAGTGATTCATCAGCAAATTCGGACTAAACATGCAACTTTGCAAATCATCGAAACTGACGATGTGAAAGAGCGTGAGATTGATCCTCGTTTATTGTGTGAATGGGCAGCTGAAGCATTTAAAGATTTTGGTGGCTCAAGAGAGCTGTTTAAAGTCCTTGTTGATCCAGATCAGCAAACACCATTATTGCTTAAAATTATTCGTATGGCTGAGCGTCGTCTGGTTGTTTTTGAACAAAATGATCAAGAAGAAGATGCACTGTATAAAGCACTTGAAAACATGAGTGTGGTTGAGCGTCAGAATGTATTCACTGAGTGGTTACAACGTGCCATGCCTTGGGTTGATGCTAAAATGGGCGGCGATTTCACACCGCCACCAGATCGTTTCAAATGTTTCATTGGTGTGAATGGGGCAGATCAGTTCAGCAAAAAGTACAAACACGAATTAACTGGCTGTATTCCAAGTGGTTTAGGTTTAAATGCTCAAGCATTGTCGATTGTCGAAACCGGGGAGCCTGGTCGAGCAGTATGCTATGTCGAGTTGTCAGGTATTCCTCTTACGATTTTACGGGGTATTGAAACTTGGCGTACGAGCTATCGTAAAGAAAGTGAAAGAACTCCTTTACATACCCATATTGACTCAACACGATTCAAGCATCCATATGCACCGACACCTGATGAATTAAACAGCTTAGCTGATGATTTTAAATGCTACCTGAAAGCAGTGATGTTGGGTATTTTAAAGCGCTGTGATGTTCCAGGCTTGATTCCAAGTGGGCAATATGAATTTGCAGTAGCACGAGGTGATGTTCGCCGCTTAGGTAATGAACGTGGTTTCCGTTTAAATGGTTTACCTCAGACTTACCGTGACAACATTTATGATCAAGTTCAACAGAAATTTAAATCTCTGAGTGATGCAAATTTAACAATGCTAATTGCATTAGTTGATCATTATGAGCGTGAAGTTTACACGCCACGTTTGGTACAAAATGAAACTGGTGCTCAGGTTGAACATGTTGGTTTTGCATGTGCCATTGCGAAAGAATTGAAGAAAGAACTTATTGAGTTAGCTGAGCGTAAGGAAATTTCACAAGAATTGATCGACCGAGCATATGAGTTAACTGAATATCGCGAAGAAATGGAAAAATGGGCTGAAGTGCTCAAAGATTCAGACGAGGATGCATATCAGGACGAAATTCGTGAGCCAAATAAAGGTCGACGTCTGAAATGGGTGATGAATATGTCACCAAGTATCTTACAAACACATGAACAGCTTCTTGTGAAAAAAAGTGTGGCAGAAGTAGGTACGCCAATAGCGACTTTTGCAATGCCTGGCATGACTCCACCGCCACCTCCAGGCGCGATGCCACCACCCATTCTGCAGCAACCTCAGTATCAATATCATATAGCGATTAATGGGCAAAACTTTGGACCATACTCACATTCTAAAGTGGTTGAAATGTTGCAGCAGCAACAAATTAACACTGCAACGATGGTATGGCGTGAAGGTTTAGCTAATTGGATCGCAATTGCCCAATGCCCTGAGCTTGCAATGCCTGTGCCACCACCAATTCCAGGCATGCCGCCAATTTTACAATAATGCCCATCGCAGTATTGTTCTCGAAGGAGGGCAATACTGCTCATGCTCAACACAAAAAGAAGTAATAGGTTAAATGAAATGGTTAAGCAGCAAGAATATACAGCTTGTATTGGATGTAAGCAGGAGCTACAGCTCAAAGTAAAGTTTTGTCCTTTTTGTAGTGTTGCACAAAGCGTTCAAGCTCAAACTCTGCCTGTAGAGCCAGAAGAAACATCGACTATTCCACAAGAAATAGTCAGTGACCTACCAGAATCGACGGTTAGTGAAACACTAAGTGAAGCTCAAAATAATGAGGCTGCTGATACATCGGTTGTGGTCAAACATATTACGAAACAAGGTAAAGAATTATTCGGGATCATTATTGTTGGTGCATCCCTTGAGTTGATGCGAACTTATGATCGTTACGCCTTTAAAAAAGATGAAGGGATTTTTGTACGTTTAAAACATTTAGCGAATATTCCAAATGAATATTTAAGTTTGCAACAATATCAACTCAAGTTTCAAAGTGATCTGTCCGTCTTAGATGCTGAGCCAGATGAGCTTCTTGAACAACCAAAGCCTGAAGCTCCAGTCTTCACGCCACCAGAACAACCATCTTTGAATAGTCAACCTACACCATTCGATCCACCACAGCAAAAAACATCAAGCTTTAAATATATTGCAATTGCATTTATTGTGATTTTGGCTGTGATTTTCTTTATATTTAGTGGCAAAGACAATGCAGAAGAAGTTGCATCTGTAGATGAAGGGGCACAGGTTGATCCTTGTGAAAATGCAAATGAAGAAATTAACAGTTTGCTGAGTGAAAAAATGCCGACACGTGCATTGAGTATCATCAAACTCAACCAGGCAGAATGTAAAACCAATGCAAGTTTTGTTCAATTGGTTGTATCGGCTGAAGCACAAGCCACATCTGCAAAAGAGAAGCTCACTTTAGCAAAAGAATATTTGCAAGCTGGAAACTTGGAGTTAGCACATCAGACAGTGCTTGCTGCATTAGAACTTGATGCTGAACTTGTCGGTGGTGTAGAGCTACTATCACAAATCGAATCGATGATTGAAGAATTCAATCTTCAACAAGAACAAGAGACAGATGAAGTTCCATTAGAAAGTGAGGCTGTACAAGATGTTGTTCAAAGTATACCTCAACAAAATACCAATCATGAGGTTGAACAAGCACAACGTTTAGCCCAAGTAGAACGTGAGCGTGCAGATGCACAACGCCAAGCTGAGCAAGCACAAAGAGAACGTCAACAAGCTTTAGAAAAAGAGCATCAAAAAGCTGAAGAGGCGGCACGTAAATTAGCAGCAGAAGCAGCACGTCGTCAAAATGAAGCCCGTTTTGATTCTCAGCTCAATCGTGCAGAGCGTGCATTAAATGCAAATAACTACGGTCTGGCTAAATCTTTGGCTCGAGAAGTGTTGTCTGCTTCCCCGAGTAATAGTCAAGCAAAACGTATTTTACGTCAGGCTGAAGCAGGTGAGTCAGCAGCCTTTGACGATATGGTAATTCAATAATTTTTAAATTTTACAGAGGGTCTATGATGAAAAAAGCGATATCTATTACTATGTTGAGTTCAGCAATTTTGGTTTCTGGTTGTGCAAGTACAGGTGGGCTAGCAACGTCAGCTAACGGTGGATGTAATACAGGAATGTCTACAGCAGTAGGTGCATTACTTGGTGCTGCTATTGGAGCATCTGTAGGTGATAGTACCTATGCTGCAACAGGTGCAGCCATTGGCGGTGCGGTTTTTGCAGCAGGATGTATGATGATTAATGCACATACTATTCAGAAAAAATCAGCTGCTGAAGTTGAAACGGCATATAAAAAAGCTAATAAGGGGAAACTGCCTCAAACAACAAGAGTTCAACAGTATTCTACGGTTATTTTACCAAATCAAACTGTTTCAGCTAACCAAAATATTACAGTGAAATCAGATTTGACTGTTGTAGAAGGTATTGCTGATCCCCTTCAGCGTGTCCAAGAAAAATTAGTTTTAAAAGATGCGAATGGAAAAGTGATTCGTGAATTAGTGAAAGATGTTCAGGTTTCAACAGCCCAAGGTTATAGTTCAGGAGATTTTGAAAATTCCTTCAATTGGAAGTTTCCAGCGAGTGTATCTAAAGGACAATACTTGCTTGATACTGAATTACTAGTGAATGGTAAAAAAGTTGCAAATAATTCACGTACTATTACATTAATATAAAATGCAAGCCCATATATATATGGGCTTTTATATTTTATTGAGAAAATCTCATGAAATTTTTTACTCTAGGAATACTAGCACTCGCAAGTTTGGGTACAGCTTCAGCAAGTGATACTATTTTTCAAATTAATAATAAGTTAGCTGAAGTTGATCTTAATCAAAATGCATTTCAATATTCTAAAATATTCAATAGTCTTGTGAAGGATCTTAAAGAGAATGGTCTTGGATTTTCTTATGATGGGACTGAAGTTAGAAATGATTATAGAGGGAAACCATATTTTTTAGTTAAAAATGTAAGAGTTTATATTAAAAAAGAGATATTTGAAAAGAATGAAGAATATTCTACTATTGTAGAAAAACAGACTTTTTTTAATAACGCTATTAAAGATTATGGGCAATCATATATTTTTTCTAATTTAGAGTATACTTGGGCTAAACCAAAATTAGAAATAAAAATGGATTTACTGGATAGTAATAATAGAAGTATATCAAGTCGTGAAATTAAAACAAATTCTATGTTGAATGATGGGAGGGGTGTATCTTTTGAGCATTTTTTCAAATATATTAATCGTATGAATAAAGATAATAGAATTTTTGATGATGTTGATATTTCGGAAAATATATCTATTTTTAGGGATAAGGAATTTGATATTGGTTTGGATGAAATTCAGAATATTAGATCGATTAGATTTCGTGTAGATTATAATTGAGATAATGTTTTAAATGTTTATTTATTTTAAGTAGCTCAGAATTAACTAGAGTCATTTATGAAATTGAAAATGTTGTTGTTAAGTAGTGTTGTTATACTCAATGGTTGTGCAATTATGTCAAAGAATGAGTGTCTATCTGCAAATTGGGGGTTAATAGGGCAGAATGACGGTTATAACGGAAATGGCTCTTTTATGCAAAAAAGAGCGCAAGCTTGTATGAAACATAATGCTGTATTAGACACAACAGCATATACTAATGGCTATAAGAAAGGCTTGAAAAATTATTGTAATCCTCAAACAATTTTTGATTATGCTTTACAAGGGCGTGGAACATATCAGAGTTGTCCAATGGAAATGCAGAATAATTTAAGACCTTATTACAATGTCGCGTATCAGTTTTATACAGCAAATAAGAGCTTAAAATCCATTGAAGATACAATTGCTAGTGCAAAATCAACGATGTATAACTCTGATGTCAAAGAAGAATATCGAAAGTCTGCTCGCGAAAGGTATAACGAAGCGAGTAATAAATTAGGACAAATTCAGCGAGAATATAATTTGGCAGAACGAGAACTTATACAATTTAAGCGAACTGCAAGTTTTGAATAATTAATGTAAGTTATAACTTTGAAAATGCAGTTTCTCATTAAAAAAGAGACTGCATTTTTTATTTTAAGATTAATTTTACTTTTATAGAAGCCACATCAAGATGAGGCCTATACTTAAAGCTTTCAACCGTCTATGTACGCTCGATTGTGTTCAATTAAACTAATTGGCATAAAAGAGCTAATGCATAGTTTTTTGTTGATTTTCATTTTTAATACTCATTTTATCGTGAGAAGGCACAGACGTTACAGCCTTCTTGGGTGAGTAAAAATCATAAATTGCATAACCGATACCACACAGCATGATGAATACAAACAATATGAGAATAGGAGTGAAGTTGAAACCTTCTTTTTTCTTCATACGAGCACGAGGTCTACGCTGAATATTTTGATTCGACTGATTTGCGTGTGGTTGATCATTTTCACCATATTGGGCGAAAGGATTTAGTTTTGGGTGAGGAATATCTTCATCAATGTCGGTTTGTGCAGAAGAGACTTTTTCTTGAGTGACTTGAGTCGAGTTGATTTGGAGAGGGTCAGGAATTTCAAATTTAAAGTCTGGCTGAGGAAGTGCTGAATTTGTTTCAGCTCTTCCTTGAGTAGAGACAGATGAAGTAGGGGTGATCTCTAAACACTCATAGTAGCTATTCTGGTAATCTTGTAAAGCATCTTTTAACTTATTCAAGGACATTATTTGCGAATCCTTGTATAGAAGATGCCTTGGACACGATCTCGTGGTGCAACAAGATTTGAACGTTCATGTAATGTCACGGTATAACGGCATTGAGGATATTTGACCAATACATTGTGCCAAGCAGAGCTAAACCCCCGTAGTGACCATTGTTGGTTGTTCCTGATCGGTTGATTGATTTGTTTGGCTAATTGCGCAAATTCAGGCTGCCAAGAAATCAAACGAATCGAACTATTTGTTGCTTCAAAAACTGCAACGGTTTTTGCAACTTTTAGGCCGTTCTTCATTGCAAAAACACAGGGTGGTTTGCCTTGGCCTTCCTTAAACTTTTCCACCATGGCATTTACTTCTTTTAAGCCGCCATTTGAATCCATAAAGTCTTGTGCCTTTTTTGCATCTTCTAAATTATTGATGGGGGCAAGCGTTTGTAAACGGTCGATGAGCTCCTGAACACTATCAACTTTATATTCCTTCGCAAGGTCAAGAAACTGTTTCGCTTCAGCATTATGGCGACGTTCGACATAAATATAAGCTAACAATGCAATCATCACGAGAAAAAGCATTTGCAGAAAAAAATCAATCAAGGTGAGATATAAAACATCTTCTCTTCTGTTCATTTACTTAACCTACGATTTGATCAAGATTTTTTGATGTATTTGGTTTTGCTTTGCGCATAGTTGTAGACGTATTGTTTGCGACTTCAATTAGGGCATCATTGACAGCATCTACTGAAGCTTTCGTACTTTGTAATGTATGTTGCAGTTGCAATTGGTGTTGTTCATGTAAATGGGTATATCGCTCAGTCATATTTTGAAGCTGAGTATTAAAATGCCCAATATTCTGTTGCATGTCACTGTATGCACCGACCAGTTGTTGAGATGCTTTTTTAGCAGAATCTGCAACGCTTGGGATAGCTAAATCATGAATCGCTGTACCAATATTGGATGCTAAATCTATTAAATGTTGTTGTGATCTTTCGACATATGCAATATGTGATTGATTCGCTTGTTGCATATTGCTATAGAGTGAATTATTCATTTCTTGCATCTGTTCATATAGATTTTTTTGTAGTTGTTCTTGATATTCAATTAATTCAAGATTTTTTTGCTTTTGGTGCTCGATTAAAGCATTTTGTACATTGATCGACTGTTCATTAAAAGTCAAAGTTGCTGCTTTTAAGCTCTCAATAATTTCTAGATTAAGTACTTTCTGTTGATTCTTTAAATTGACATTAATGTCCTGTAATTCACTGGCAAAACCAGTAATTTCTTTTCTCAAGTCAATAGATCTCTTTCATAAATCAAAAAATGATCTACCTTTTGCTGATTATTTGTACCGAAGAATCTTAAATATTCATGCATAATTTGCAGATGAAATACGTCGATTCAAAAAATCTTTCTGAACCCCAGTTTAAGCGATATACAGGCATCTCATGGTCAACCTTTGATTTAATGATTGAACAACTGAAATTGTCTGTCCCTGCTAAAGGTAGACCATCCAAATTGAGCATAGAAGATCAAATCCTTCTGTGCTTAAGTTATTGGCGTGAATACCGAACATTGTTCCATATTGCAACGAACTATGGTGTGTCAGAGCCCACTGCTTCAAGAATTGTCCGCCATGTAGAGGACTGCCTCATCAAGTCTAATCTCTTTAACTTGCCGAAGGATTTACCTGAAGGCGAAGGTATAGACTGGAATGTGGTGATCGTAGACGCCACAGAAATTCCAATACAAAGACCTAAAAAAACAAAAGAAAAGCTATAGTGGCAAGAAGAAAGCGCATACTTTCAAAGTTCAAGCCATCATGCATTATAAAACTCAACAAATTCTGAGTTTATGCACCAGTCGTGGTGCTGTACATGATTTCGAACTCTTCAAACGTAACTTGAATCAGATTCCTGCAGATGCCTTCATCCTTGCAGATAAAGGCTATCAAGGGATTTATGCCGTATATCCAAATAGTCTATTGCCATTAAAAGCAAAGAAGTGCTGCAAACTAGATCCAGAGCTGAAGATTTATAATAAGGAAATCAATAAAAGAAGAATTGGCATTGAGCATGTATTTGGCAGTTTGAAAACTTTCAAAATCCTTGCAGAACGTTATAGAAACAGAGGAAAAAGACTTGGTTTGAGATTCAATTTAATCGCTGGAATCTACAATTTAGAACTGTGTAAAAAATGATTTATGAAAGAGGTCTAATGATGTCATTAATAAGTGCATGACGTTCATTTTGTTCCTGATCTGCGTTTTGTTGATTCATGGACGCCAATAAAAACAAACGTAAGATCAAACCAAGACAAGTTACTAATAATCCAACACCAAATTGTGAGAACACAAGATTTAAGTTTTGTAGGTCTTCAATATCAGAAGATAGACCAAAATGAATGATGGCAGAAGTGGCAAGTGTTACGATAGTTAAGCTAAAACCAAAGTAATAAACACTATCTACAGCATTATAGTCAGGTTGTTTTAGTAGGCTTTTTTTAACAATATTAAAATAAAGAATAAGGGGAACTATTACTGTGAAAGCTAGTAATACAATATGTAAATTAAACCAAATGATAATAATCGAGACTAATGCTGCTCCACCTAAAATCGGTAAAAAGCTACTTGGAAGCCCTTTTTTTGCTGCAAATGACATGATGAATCCCCTCTAAAAAATATTATGAACCTGGTAGATCGTGACGTTCCAAACCATATGCACGTCTATCGCCACGCATATCTCCAAAAAACCATATCCAAAAACCATCACGAATATTGAGTAGGTTCTCAGTGAGTTGTGCAGGCGGAATAATATGTAAATATGCAGTGGTGTTGATAAAAGTTGGACGTTGTACACCACCAAGGCGGCTTAATTTGAATTGATTAATCGCTGCCTTTAGATCTGTACTTTGTGCAAATGACAAATTTTGTGAATTTTGTAAGAAATTGGAAAAAATAAATAATCGAGTTTGCTTCGGCTGAATCTGATGTTGACTTAGCTCGATATCGAGTAATGCTTCAGCAAGCGGAATGGCTGTTGAATGCTGTGGTTGAGCATAGACCGCATAATGTACAGATTTCAAAAATAATTTTTCAAAGTTCGTATCGGTGTGACATGCTTTAAATACAGGTTGTAATTCACTCATGGATTGACCATTTATCACATATACTAAAGCTAAATCTTCACGTTTGATCTTGTGGGCTTGCTGTGTAATTCTAGATAGAATTTCAGATTGTGTTTGAGTGCTATGAATCGATGATGGATCAATGACAAAAACATGTTTTTGTTCAATTTTATTTAGGCAACCTGTAAAGCGGTCACGTTGATTCTTTTTATCGAATTGGTAGAGAAGTATACAATTAATTAGGACAGTACAACAGAATAACATCCACAAAAGTGGCCAAAGCTTCTTGGGATTTTGACTTAAATGCATTTATATTCTCTCTGCCTGAACAGTATTAAATATTTCAAACTGCTGTTGTAGAGATGATGCATCTTGAGAGAGTAGTTGTAGGCTACTCAGTAAATGTTGAATGCGCTCAAGTTGATATTGTTGTTCTAGATGACTGTGATCAAGAGAAAGACAGGTTACTTTCTCTTGTATCTTTTGAATAGGGTCAATTAATTCAATAGTGGGAGAGAGGTTTATATGCTCTAGGATTGGATCATTTTCAAGTTCTGAAATTACCTTGGCTTTGAAACGCTCAAATGCTCTTAGGTTGCTGTTTGCTTTATTGATTTCTTGGACTAAGTCTCGTTTTTCTTGCTGCAATTTATGTTGATTTTCAACCTGGAAAATATCAGGGTAGCGTTGCACAATATTGGCAATTTCAGGGGATGCAGAAAATAAATATGAGCTTACATAAAAGATAACGATCCCAATAATACAATATAAAATGAATAAAAATTGTGCCCACGTGCTTGCAGGAATCTGAGTATATAAATGGAAAATTTGGCTAGGGATTAAACTTTTATGCAAGCTAAATGGAATTAAGTGATCAGCATAAAAAAATAGACGTTGTGCAGAACCAAATGCAAGGACAAGTCCAATCATGGAGAAAATACTCCATAAAATCTCATCAACTCTTCGAGTTGCACGCGTTGCTCTGAACATTAAACCCGAACCTACGCAAATTAAGAAAAATATGCTGCATTCAATATAGGTAGGAATAAGATTTACCCAATCAGATGCTGTTTGAAAAAGCAGTAGATGGGTTAAAATAAGTAAGAAGGAAAATAAGTTTAACAGTCCAAAGCCGATCAAACCAATTGATGGTAACTGTTGAGCATTTT
The DNA here is from genome assembly GCF_002018925.1 of Acinetobacter sp. MF4642. Lineage (NCBI taxonomy): Bacteria > Pseudomonadati > Pseudomonadota > Gammaproteobacteria > Moraxellales > Moraxellaceae > Acinetobacter > Acinetobacter sp. MF4642. Next base: position 166 of record NZ_MVON01000033.1, on the reverse strand, counting down.
TAAAATTAAAACTGAACCGTACCGGGTTTGTCGGAGGCTTTTTTATTTAAGTTAGGCCACCTGACCTAACGGGTTAATCTTATCATAGTACATTGCTTCAAACTCAAAAGGCGATACATAACCCAGTGCACTGTGTACACGCTTTTTATTGAACCAATATACCCAG
>NZ_MVON01000032.1:0-35562 GCF_002018925.1 Acinetobacter sp. MF4642 | reverse complement strand
GCCCAAGTAGAAGGATAATCTTTTTCAGATTCAATTAGTAATTGAACCGCTCTTTCTCTGATTTCAGGGGTATATTTTAATTTTGTCATCGGCATAGTCTCTCAGAATATTGACTCTCCGACAAACCTGGTACGGTTCAAGGTTTTTCTTTAGGTCATCTGTGTCGATGACAGGTCTTTATTTGAGTGAATGTATGCAGGACGTCAAATTAAAATTACAGCTCAGAATACTTCTCAATCAAGACATTGCATTTGGGCCGGGTAAGGCCGAGTTATTGGAAGAAATTCGACGTACTGGCTCAATTTCTCAAGCTGCAAAAAGTATGAATATGAGTTACCGCCGTGCATGGCAGTTGGTTGAAACCATGAATCATAGCTTTCAGTCAGGATTGGTCGAAACTCAAAAAGGTGGAACGCATGGGGGTGGGGCAAAACTCACAGACTTGGGCGAAAGTATTTTAAGTCAATTTAGACAGATGGAAATAAAAGCACGCGTTGCGATTGAGCAGGATTTTGAAGAAATAGCTCAACACCTGAAACCATAATCTATTTAGTTCAACTAGATGCTTCTCGTAGTCAGTCATTGCATACACGAATAAGCTTCCTCTATTTGATAAAACCTCTTATCTACTCACTCGATTGTAAGAGCAGTATCAGTCACGTGATTAAGATACAAACACTTTAACTTGAGCGATAAATAATCTGTTTCTAGAATTGACGTTGCTTGTGTATCCATATATTTTTGAAAACATATCGATCAATTTATAACGCTTAAGGGGAACATGGTGCTGCTCAATTTTAAGAATAAGTGCATGCAATATGCGGTGTTGTGTTGTGGTTTGGCTCTTGCGGCACAGGTACATGCAGAGCAAGCCATTACCGTTTATGCAGCGGCCAGCTTGACCAATGCTATAGCAGATGTCGATGCAATGTTTGAACAACAAAAAAGAGTACGTGTGAAAACCTCTTATGCCGGGTCGTCGACTTTGGCTAAGCAAATTGAAGCGGGTGCACCTGCGGATGTTTTTATTTCGGCAGATGAACAGTGGATGAATTATCTGCAAAATAAAAAGTTAATTGTGCCGAATAAACGTGTGAATTTATTGGGCAATCGTCTTGTTCTGATTTCTCCAAAAGCTAAGCCCGTCAAAATAAAAATGGATAAAAGTTTTGATCCTTCTACCGCTTTTCAAGGCAAGCTTTGTACAGGTGACACCAAAAGTGTCCCAGTCGGAAAATACGGGAAACAAGCACTGACCGCATTGGGGTGGTGGTCAAAACTTGAACCAAGATTGGTTGAAACTGAAGATGTCAGAGCTGCGCTCAACTTTGTCGCACGTGGTGAATGTCAGCTTGGCATTGTCTATGCAACCGATGCTGCTATTAGTAACGATGTCACCGTCGTTGGCGTTTTCCCTATCAGCACCCATACCCCGATTGTTTATCCCTTAGGTCTTGTCAAAAATAATCCAGATGCACTAGCGTTTTATCAGTTTGTACAGAGTAAACAAGCACATGCAGTCTTTAAAAAATATGGCTTTACCGTTTTATCTGCTGCCAAGTGATGATGTTTTCTTTATCGGCTGAAGAAATAGAGGTACTCAAGTTATCTTGCCAAGTGGCTGCAACCTGTTTGGCATTTAGCCTGATCCCTGCGTTGGTAGTGGGTTGGGTTATGGCACGTAAAGAGTTTTTTGGCAAATCATTATTTGAAACCTTTATTTTCCTACCTTTGGTGCTGCCGCCTGTAGTGCCAGGATATTTGCTGTTACAGGTTTTTGGAGGAAACGGAATACTGGGTAAATATCTTGAGCCCTTTGGACTCAATTTTGCATTTAATTGGAAAGGCGCAGTTTTGGCCTCAGCAGTGATGGGCTTTCCACTCTTGGTTCAATCGATTCGTTTGGCCATAGAGCTGGTGGATCAACGGCTAGAAATGGCGGCGAAAACGCTCGGTGCTTCCTCCTTGGGCACTTTTTTTTATGTCACTTTGCCTTTATCCAGCAGTGGCATATTGGTGGGGGCAATTTTATGTTTTTGTCGCAGTCTGGGCGAGTTTGGCGCAACTATTACCTTTGTCGGTAATATTGCAGGGGAGACCAGAACTTTGCCCTTGGCCATGTATAGCTTGATGCAGCAACCCGACACAGAACAAGCGGTCTGGCGACTGATTATTCTGTCATTAACTGTGGCATTTTTCGCTTTATGGTTTGCCCAGTGGTTCCATCGTTATCAGAAAAAAAAACGGGGGCATTAAGACGATGATTGACTGTCATATTCTGTTAAATTTAGGCAAATTTAAACTCGATCAGACATTTTCATCTGAACATCCTGTCGTTGGTTTATTTGGAGCGTCAGGCTCAGGAAAAACCAGTATTTTGCATGCTATTGCAGGACTTAATACTCCAGTCAAGGGCTGGATTAAAATCAATCATCAGACATGGTTTGATGCGAAAAATAAGATTAATTTAAACGTGCAGCAACGTCATGTGGGTTTGGTTTTTCAGGATGCACAACTGTTTCCACATATGACGGTGATGCAAAATTTATTGTTTGGCTATAAGCGCATTCCGCCTGAAAGCCGACGTTTTGATCCTGATTATATTATTGAACTGCTTAAACTTAATCATTTACTCAGTCGTATGCCGACGAAGCTTTCAGGTGGTGAAAAGCAGCGAGTTGCATTGGGTCGGGCACTGTTGTATTCGCCAAATTTATTATTATTAGATGAACCATTGTCTGCGTTAGACGCTGCACATAAACAGGAAATCCTTCCTTTTTTTCAAACCGTCCAACATGAAACCCATATCCCGATGCTGTATGTCAGCCATGATATGGATGAAATTAAGCAGCTGACCGAAGCAGTTTGGTTGCTTTAATTGAACACATTTCAGCTTCAACTTTTAAAGCGGGAACGAATAAAAACAGAAAAAGGCTTCTGTATCAGCTTAGGATTATTCGGTGCCATTTTTATAAACAGACGGCGCTTGGCCTGTCCAGCGTTTAAATGCCCGACGAAATTCACGTACTTCACTAAAACCTAAAGCTTGGCTAATGTCCCCAATGGAGAGATTATTTTCAAGCATCTGTTTCGCTTTTCGTTCTAATACGGTTTGTCGAATTTGCTGAAAACTAATACCTTCTAGCAATAAGTAGCGTCGAAGATGACGCTCACTCATTTGTAAATAGTCTGATGCGAATTGCATATCAAAGCGTATGGGAAGGTGCTGATCGATGAGCTGTTCTAATAAATATGCATATTGTGCATTATTGAGCTGATCAATTTCTTGTTGTGCACGTTCACAAATCTGGATGGCAGTTGCATAGTTAGCAGGGCTATAAGTTTTGAGTGGGCGCTCTAGCATACTTCGTTTAAATCGAATGACATTTCTGTCTGCATTAAACCGAATCGGGCAGGAGACAATTTTTTGATATTCGGCAAGATCCGTGGTCGGAGAATAACTCAGCTCTAACTGAATAATATCTTGATGATCGCCTAGCATGGCATTGAAACAGGCCATGATGCTACTCAGTAGTTCATCACAGAAAAATATTTTGAGGTTTGTCGGTGTAATATTTTCGATGAACTCTAATTCAACGCTTTCCTCAGAAATTGTAAAGTTCAAGTTTAAAACACTACCGGAAACTTGATGGTAACGTAGAGCAATCTCTAAGGCATCCGCTACAGTTTTACAAGACTGCATGGCAAAACCTAAAATACCCATTGAAATCAAGCCTTCACTACTGCCAATTTTTAAACCTAAGTTGGGTTGCTGGCTCGAAGCCAAGGCATTTTGAATAACATGACATAACTGAGTAAAACTCACATAGCCATGGGCTTGCTGGATTTGATTGATATTCACGCCTGAATGCTGGAACCACGTGCTGTAATCCCAATGCTGCTGTTCTGCATAATGTAGCAGCCCCGCCAATATTGTGGGTGGGATATATTGCCGTGTATGAACGGTATAATTTGACTGTTTAGGCATAAGTCCGTTTTGCCCCCCTGAATAGCGATCATTCAACCCTTTTTGGTATCTCATAATTTTGTTTAACTTTCAATATGCCAAAGCGCAGATCAATTCAACGTAGTGATGAAAGGAAAATCAAATGAAGCCAAAGGATTGGACAAAGCAAGAAAATCAAATGAGTCAGCTGAGTAAAGAGTATTTACTGGGCGAATGTGGAGTTAGTCGTTCATGAAAACTCAAGAGAGATATACGTGGTCGAACTGGTCAGGGTTTCAACAGGCTCATCCACAACACATTTTGCGCCCTGACAATGTATTGGAGTTACAGCATATTGTACAAAGTCATCCGAAAATACGGGTTGTGGGGGCAGGGCATTCCTTTACCCCCCTAGTATGTACCGATGCGACTTTGGTGTCATTGAACCAAATTTCTGGTGTGTTCTCATCTGATACAGCGCACAGTCGGTGCAGTCTTTATGCAGGGACTCGATTGTACAATTTGGATCAATATCTAGAACCCATCAATCAAGCTTTAATGAACCAAGGCGATATCGACCAGCAGAGCCTTGCGGGGGCCGTTTCAACTGGAACACATGGTACGGGTGCAGATTTGCACTGTATTTCAGCTTATGTGGAAGATTTTGAGTTATTAACTGCTTCAGGTGAAATCCTCAACTGTAGTCGCACCGAAAATCCAGAAATCTTTGCGGCTGGACGTGTTTCATTAGGTAGTTTGGGTATTTTGACCAAAATTACCATGCAAAATCGTCCGCGCTTTAAACTGAAGGAACATATTCAGCTCTGTACAGTAGTAGACATGATGCAGTTTATTCAGCGATGGAAGCAACAGCATCGACATATTGAATGTTTTGTTTTTTCCCATGCCGAAAAACTAATGTTAAAAACCTTAGATGAAACAGATGAAGAGCTACAACCCCGTAAAGAAAGCTATCCGTCTGAGGATACGTTGTTAACGGTCTGTTCGGAATTAATTAAAAACGTTCCATCCTTGAATCCTTATGTGCAAAAACTGTTAGGCACTTTTGTTAAACCAACAACAGCAGTGGATTGGTCAAGCAAGATCTTTCCGACAGTACGTAATACCAAATTTAATGAAATGGAGTATCAGATTCCTGTTGATGACGGTTTGGATTGCTTAGAAGAGGTATTAGCGGCATTGCGACAATATAAGGTTGCGACCTTTTTCCCGCTCGAATTTCGTTTTGTCAAAGGAGATGATATTTGGATCAGCCCATTTTATCAGCAAGACTCCATTTCGATATCGGTGCATCAATATCATAAGCAAGACCCACGGCTAATTTTTGATATTGTGGAGCCTATTTTTCAGAAATATAAGGGACGACCCCATTGGGGCAAAATGCACAGTATGACGGCAATGCAACTTCGAGATTTATACCCAAAGTGGGATGATTTTCTTAGGTTACGTCAGCAGCTGGACCCTGAGTACAAGTTTTTAAACCCTTATTTAGAGCAGTTGTTTTTGGGATGATTGGGGGGAATTTGAGGTGACTGGTACATCACAAAAGTGTATGGCTGTACGTGATTGATAGGATGGTTAGTTAAGCGCAAGCTAGATCATGACTTGACCATATTCAGGTTCATGGCTTTGGCTTTTAGCCGATAGGCTACATGCTTAGTAGGCTGGTTTAAGTTGGCCGCTTTTATTCAGAACAGGACAAAAAGAATGTTGGATCATTATTTTAAAACACTCAATTCAGACTTAAAAACACAAGGGATTGCGACACCCCAACTGATTGTAGATGACGCTGCATTACAACAGAACCTCCAATATATTCAAACGAAGCTCGTTCAGGCGGAACAGTTAAAACCCCGTTTAGTGGTCAAATCGTTGGCCAGCTTAAATTTACTCCAGCTGCTGTCGGAGAAATTGAATACACAGCGTTTTATGGTCTTTCATGTGCCACATATCCACTTGATATTAGAAAATTTCTCAGCGGCTGATCTTTTGTTGGGGAAGCCCATGCCTGCCCAAGTAGCTCATGCTTTTTATGCACAAAATTCAGCTTGGACAAATGCAAATATCCAATGGTTAATTGATACCAAAGAACGGTTGTTGCAATATTTAGAGATAGCCAAAGACTATGCCATAAGTCTGCACGTGAATATTGAAATTGATGTGGGCTTACATCGGGGTGGGGTGCAGTCTGAAACGCAATTTGCTGAAATGTTAAGTGTTATCCAGCAATATCCACAATATTTAAAACTGTCAGGCTTGATGGGCTACGATGCGCATGTCACTAAAATACCATCGATCATCAAAAAACCAGATCAGGCCTATCAAGAGTCGCAGCAGATTTATTTAAATTATCAAAAGGTCATTCAAACGCAGTTTCCAGCCCTTTGGAACAGTGATCTTTGTTTTAATGGTGGCGGTAGTCCGACCTTTACTTTTCATGTCTCAAAGAGCGTTTGTAATGATCTATCTTTTGGTTCGATGCTGCTCAAACCCAGCGACTTTGAAAGTGACTCATTGAAGCCTTTACAACCGGCGTTATGGATTGCGACTCCGGTGCTGAAAGTTCTGCCTTTTCCGCAATTACCTGCAATGTCTTTATTGAATAAATTACCGCATAAATCCAAAGCACTGTTTATTTATGGTGGTTATTGGCTGGCGGATTATGTTTATCCCCATCATTGTCGTCCGCATCTATTGTATGGACGGAGCAGTAATCAAGAGTTGGTCAAAATTCCTAAAGATTGCGATATTCAAGTGGATGATTTTGTGTTTTTAAGACCCACACAAAGTGAAGCGATTCTTCCTCAGTTTTCAGAATTAAAACTGTATCAACAGCATGCTTTTGAAACATGGCAAACTTTTCGAGAATAATAAAAGCCACTCAATCGGGGGGCTTTTATTTTATGGACCTCATAAAGTTAGAATCGATACCCCATTTTTAAACCATAAGCGATGGCGCTATTATTCTTAAAATCTGCTTGTTCTGCTGTGGATTGAATACCAGATATAGGCAGATGGTAAGTTCCATCTTCTGCAACAACATCACCGAGCCAAAAATATTTGATTCCACCTGCAATAAAGTAATGGGGTGTAGGGTTAAATTGTGCACCGAAACCAAGTCCCCAAGAGCCTTTTGTTGGGTTTAAATTAGATGCAGGATCACCTGTGCCAGAGTCCCAGCTGATTTCTGTTGATGCACTCCATTTTGGGGTGAATTGATGTCCAATTCCCAGTGTTGTTGTCCACTGATCGTGCTGGTAGCTGTCTAAATCAAAGCCATCGACATAAGTACCATCACTGATGATTGAAGAGATGTATTCGGTCAAAGCACCAAACTGGGTCGGGCGAATTTTAAACTGTTTCCAGTTGACCCAGCGCAAATTGGCATAGGCGAGGGTATTCGATGCGATCCCTGTTTGAATATCGAGATTGACGGATTGAGGCGTAGAAATTTTTGTTTTCTGTGGAAGTGTAGCTTCTAAAGGTTCACCAAAGACCGTTTCCGTGACTTGCAGTTTATGATCAATTTTAGAACGATAGGTGATGGCTGCTTTTAAGGCAATCTCCGGCTTTTGATAACTTAAACCTGTTAACCAACCCACTGCATGGTCCTCTTTAAACTTCGCATCATATCCATTAAAAAGAGGGCCATAGGCATTGCCTCGGAGTGAGACATCACCTTCTACCGATTGATAAACTGCACCGCCATAGAGTTGAAAGTTTGTGAATGGGCTAATACCGAGAAGCATACTGATATTGTGGGTATCTACGTTTACCGAAGTGCCTTGTTGGCTGAACTCATTATCTGAAAATGTATTATTGGATTGCATCGGATAGTGAATGTCAGCACCGAACGGTTGATCATACAAAAGGCCAAAACTGACATGTTCGGTTAGCTGTAGTTTTAAGGCGGCATTGTAATATTGAAAGCTATTTCCCATATTACCAGTATTGAGATTCGTCGCATCGCTGACTAAATCGGGTCGGTTGCGAATTTTCCCCGAAATGTCTGGATCTACGCTGGTAATGCTGGCTTCAGCATAATGTCCTGTTTCTAAAAAGGGCAGAATCGACTGGCCGGATTGATCCAGAGCGGATGCATGGATCAAGCTGCAAGAGGATATTCCAAATATGCCAATCACCAATGGGCTGAGTTTCATGTAAATCGTCCTTGAGATTTTTTTGACTTGTAATCGCTATTGTTTGTCTTCTTGGCACTATGCTTTAGTTTTGGGTGACTTGATGAAGGTCACTCAACTTTGAAAACAGTGGTGTCCAAGCTCAAGTTAATCACTGAAAAGAATTGGAGAGTAGGGTTGTATATGAGCATTCAAGGGGGGATTTTCGGTCAAAATAAAGGACTTATTTTATAAATTGAGCCTGTGAGAAATGAATGCTTTGATTGAGCTGTTGGCGATCGTTGATCACTTTTCATTAGATCAGATGGTGATGCCGTGTAGTCGACGTTAATGCAGCCTAATTAGATGGCTTGGTTGGATGTGATTAAGGAGTGTCGCTCTTATAGAGAGTTTGTGGTGCATAACCTTAGCACTAATCGTCAGATTTCGATCAAACGGACTGCCCTATAAATATATAAGACAGTCGCATTTTTATTTACCAATCAACACGTTTGAATAAAATGTCTTTATACATTTTAAAATCACAGGCTAAGCTGTAGAGAGGGTATTTAAATGTGGCTGGCTTATTGTGCTCAAAAAAGAAATGTCCGACCCACGCAAATCCATAACCCACCACAGGCAAAGCCCAGAGTAGTTTTGCATTTTTGGTCATCGCCGCAGCCGCAGTAATCCCGATCACACAGGTGGTTCCCACAAAGTGTAAACGTCGACAAGTAGGGTCTTCATGCTGAGAAAGATAGAAGGGATAGAATTCTTTTAAGGTTTTATAATGGCCATCACTTCCTTTAATTTTCACAATAGGGCTTGCAACCAATGCAGAAGAATGATTGGCGTTATTCACTAAATCTTGCATATTGTTTTTAATTTGGGTTTGGGTATTCTGTAACATGTCCTACTCCTTTAGTGTTTACTAGGCGTAGTTTTAAACAGCAAACCAAAGATGGTCTTGAACGAATATGCTATCGCAAAGCAAGGATGCGAGTTTAGGGTTAGCGCATCAAAGTAAAATTTACACTTGGGATGGTGTCATTTTGTATGTGACTCATGAGCAGTTGAATAATGCCCATGCCCATTTTCCAGCACTTTTACAAATTAGCTTGGGCACACCTTTTGCAATCACTTTAGACGATCAACTACGTCGTTATCACGATATTGTGGTGATGGCACCCAATGTGATGCACAGTACCGATTCAGAACATCAGCCTTATCTGGCACTCATGATTGATCCTGATCATGCACTCTATGGACACTTGTATCCATTGCTGAATGGCGAACAGATTTGTTCTTTGCCTGCCGCTTGCCTTGCTACGTTTCATTCACAGTTTCAAAAGTTGATCGCTGGGCAACTCAGTCCTGATGATGCCAAACAATTGGTTTTAACGCTGCTGTCAACGTTAAACCCAAATCCGTTGCAGGTATTGCCATGGGATGCCCGCGTTTTACAAGCCTGTCATTATATTCAACAACTTGTACCTCAGCAGATTCCCACAGTAGCTCAAGTCGCGGCACACACGGGACTGTCTGAGTCGAGGCTGATGCACTTGTTTAGTCAGCAATTGGGAATTTCAATGCGGCGCTACATTCTTTGGTTGCGTATTCGCTATGCCATCAAACTCTGGGCCGCAGGTCGGAGTTTGATTGATATTGCCTTGGAAGCAGGTTTTGCCGATCAGGCACATTTCACCCGAACTTTACGTAGCATGGTCGATTTTGCACCCTCGATGCTGAAAGGCAAAACCATCTTCGTGAATGACTCTATTAAAACACCATTGATGTCATAGCGTGTTAAGTTGCTTGATAGCACATGGAAATAGCAGAATCATTCAAGACAGGTTTCGCTATTTTACGAAGAATCAGTTTACGTTGAGAGAAGGACTTAAGCAGGGTTGGGCTTTTTCGTTCAAGCTCAATGTCAATTTTATGGATAGAGATAATAGGGATAACAAATGACCAGTTTACATGCGATGAAAAGTCTAAAAGATGTCGTGTCCGAAAAAGAATGGGATGCGCGTTGTCAGCTTGCGGGGTTGTACCGTCTAATTGCGCATTTCCGCATGACCGATTTAATTGATACGCATATTAGTCTACGCGTACCCGACGAAGACGGTCATTTTCTGATTAATCAATACGGCATTCCCTTTGAAAAAATGACGGCTTCGCATTTGGTTAAAATTGATTATGCAGGCAATATTATTGCGGATTATGATCAGGGGAAATTGGTCAATACCGCAGGTTTTGTGATTCACTCCGCGATTCATGATGCACGTAAAGATGTGCACTGCGTGATTCATACGCATACCGCAGATGGCATTGCAGTGTCTGCACAAAAACAGGGTTTATTGCCTTTGTCTCAACATGCTTTGAAGTTTTATAACAAAGTGAGCTATCACGAGTATGAAGGGGTGGCGTTATTGACCGAAGAGCGTGAGCGTCTCGTGAAAGACTTGGGGCACAACCGAGTCATGATTTTACGTAATCATGGTTTGCTATCGACAGGGGATTCAATTCAACGTGCTTTCCACGAGATCTATTTCCTTGAACGTGCGTGCCAAGCGCAGATTAAAGCGATGGCGGGAGGAGCAGAGCTTCATCTTCCGTCTGAAGCTGTACGTCAACATACGGCTCAACAGTTTGAAAGTGAATTGATTGAAATGGTGATGCTGAAAGCATGGAATGCCGCGCTGTCTTTAATTGAGCATCAACGCAACGAGTATTGTTCATAAGCCATTCAACCATTTTAATAAAAGCCTCTATTTTAATGGTTGAGGCTTTTATTATGTTGAGTCTTGCTGTTGAGCTAACACATTTTTGAGCGTTTCGAAAATACGCGGATCTACCGATTGTGCGACATTGAAGCGTAAGAAATTCTGTGCATTTAAGGATTGGCTAAAAGCATTTCCCGGTGCTAAAACCACGCCGTGTTTTAAACACTCTCGCGCAATGAGCGCAGCATCGAAACCGTCGGGAAGTTTACACCAGAGGAATATACCCGCCTGCGGGACTAGCCACGGGTGAATATTTAAAGCTTCGAGCTGAGTGATGACTTTTTGCATTTCATGGGCAAGGCGTAAGCGCACCGTTTCCATATGCTTACGATAGCCACTGTCTTTTAAAGCAATCAGCACCATATCGGCGGCAAGTCGGCCTCCACCAAAAGAGGTGGCGATCTTTAAATCGATTAGATTTTCAATCCATTCATTTTTGGCCACGATATAGCCACAGCGCAAAGAGGCTGAAATCGTTTTTGAAAAACTACTAACTTGAATGACACGATTGAATCCATCAAAAGCAGCCAGTCGTGGGGCAGGGGTATGTTCAAAGTCGGCAAAAATATCATCTTCCACAATGACTAAATTGGTTTGATCGACCAATTTAAGTAAGCGATGCGCCGTGACGGGGGAAAGCACTGCACCCGTTGGGTTGTGTATGCCTGAGTTGGTAATATACAGCCGTGGTGAGTGTTCAGCTAAAACAGACTGAAAGATCTCCAAATCTGGGCCATGGGGGGTATAGGGCACACTCACAATATTGATGCGATGGGCTTTGAGCAGCGCATGAAAATTAAAATAACAAGGGTCATCAACAATAACAGTATCCCCAGCTTCCAATAAAAAACGACAGATCAAATCAATTGCTTGCGTGCCAGATTCGGTGAGCATGATGTGTTCAGGCGAAGCTTCAACACCAATGTGGGTTAAACGACGAGAAATTAATTGTCGCAGTTCAGGATGTCCTGCTGGTGTTGCATATTCCACCAGTTCTAAGCTTTTTGCTTTTGCCATGCTACGCAGGGCACGCCGAATACCAGTCTCATATAACCATTCGGGAGGTAACCAGCCGCAACCCGGTTTGAGTGTGCTGTGATCTGTATCCAAGGCTTGTCTAGAGACCCATAAAGGATCGACCTCTCTATCGAGCTTAGACCCCATTTGGGCTAAAGCCAGTGGCGCGACAGGGCCAGACACATAAAAGCCTGATCCGGGTTTAGACAGAATGATGCCTTCGGCCATTAAACGTTCATAGGCTTCGACAACAGTTGAAACAGAGACCTGCAATGTACGTGCTTGTTGGCGCACAGAGGGAAGGCGATGACTGGGGAGATAGGTGCGTGAGCTAATTTTGAGTTTAATTTCATCCATGACTACATCAATTCGAGTTTGGCTGCGCATTCCATTTTTCCTCAACTGTATGGGATTTTTATACATTACAGTTTTTATTTATTGTATTGGATTGTATCTCGATTCAAACATGTGGTCTATGTTCAAATTGAGCGATTAACGATAAGAGAATCACGCCATGAAACAGGCAACCAGCGGCTGGGTAAACGGATTAATCGGTGTCGCTATTTTTGCGGGGTCTTTACCTGCAACACGGGTCGCCGTTGCCGATTTTAGCCCCATCTTTTTAACCAGTGCACGGGCCACAATTGCAGCGTTATTAGGATTATTTTTTTTGGTGTTACTTCGCCAAGCACGCCCGACCGCTTCAAACATACCTGCACTTGCAGTCAGTGCATTGGGCGTGGTCATCGGATTTCCACTCTTAACCGCTTTGGCCCTACAGCATGTAAGTTCTGCTCATTCCATCGTTTTCTTAGGATTATTACCTATCAGTACTGCGATTTTTGCAGTTCTACGCGGGGGTGAACGGCCCAAGCCACTTTTTTGGTTGTTTTCAGTGCTAGGAGCTTTCTTTGTAGCAGGCTATGCTGCACTTGGAGAGACGAGTACTGCATGGAAAGGCGACCTATACATGCTGGCAGCCATTATTCTATGTGGTTTGGGCTATGCAGAAGGAGCAAAACTTTCGCGAACATTGGGCGGTTGGCAAGTCATTAGTTGGGCTTTACTACTCTCGTTACCTGTGATGTTCCCGATTGCATTATGGAGCGTGCCTGTTTCATTTCAGCATGTCAGTACAGCCGCATGGATGGGTTTGGCTTATGTTTCTGTCTTTAGCATGTTGCTGGGTTTCGTGTTCTGGTATCGAGGGTTAGCACAAGGTGGTATAGCCTCTGTTGGTCAACTGCAATTATTCCAACCCTTTATGGGACTTGCACTTGCCGCTTTATTACTACATGAAAGCGTGAGTTGGATGATGTTGGTCGTCACTTTGGCAGCCATTGTTTGTGTGGCTGGGGCGAGAAAATATGCTTGAACATACGACGCCTAATTTTATCTTGATGGAGTAAAAATTACGAATGTCAGTCCTATCATCAAAGGTGTCATTTATCTTTGATGGTGGAATCATACTAAATACAATTTTTAAGTATCTATCTGTTATAAAAATCTGCTCTTGATTATCTTCTGTTCATATGTAGTGATGTGTTTTGTATTCCTCGAATAAAATCTTGCTGTATAGCAACAATGCTGTATATAGTTTTAAACATAGACAGGTCAAGCGATGCTTAAATTCGCAGCATGCTGAGTGTTGATGATAAGTCTTAGGAAATCGAGAACGAAAAGATCACCGATGAGACGTCCTCTCCGTACAGGCGAGACCTTAGTGAATAAAATTAAAATAGCGTGAAAATGGTATGGATTGCCAACAACCAAGATGGGAACAAGATGAGTGCAGAAGTAGATTCACTAGGACTGGTTGGGCCTGTTGTACTGTTGAGTGCAGCGGTCATTGCCGTCCCTATTTTTAAACGTATTGGTCTAGGTTCGATATTAGGCTACTTAATTGCTGGATTGATTATTGGGCCATTTGGTTTTGCCTTTTTTAACAATCCCACAGCCATTTTACATATTGCTGAACTCGGCATCGTGATGTATCTCTTTATCATCGGATTGGAGATGCAGCCTTCGCACTTATGGAGTTTGAGGAAAGAGATTTTTGGATTGGGCAGTTTGCAGATCCTTATTTCAGTCATTGCCTTAACGGGTATGGGGATGGTGTTTGGCTTTAGCTGGAAAATTGCGTTCATTGGAGCAGCGGGTTTTGTTCTGACGTCGACTGCGATTGTGATGCAACTGTTAAATGATCGTGGAGAGCTGCATCAACGACGTGGTCAAAAGATCGTTGCGATCTTATTGTTTGAAGACTTATTGATCGTTCCCTTATTGGCATTGGTTGCCTTTATGGCACCCAATCAAGCAGCAGAAAGCTCATCTATCGATTTACAAGGGATTGGCATCGGACTGTTGGCCATTGCTGGATTAATTGTTGCAGGGCATTGGTTACTCAATCCATTATTTAAAGTGCTAGCTGCCGCAAAAGCACGTGAAGTGATGACCGCTGCGGCGTTATTGGTAGTACTGGGCGCGGCATTGCTGATGCAACTTAGTGGTTTATCCATGGCGCTGGGCGCATTTTTAGCGGGAGTGTTACTGTCCGAATCGACTTTTCGCCACCAAATTGAAGCAGATATTGAACCCTTTCGAAGCTTATTACTGGGCTTGTTCTTCTTGGGCGTCGGGATGTCTTTAGACTTGGTAGTGGTCAGACAAAATTGGCCGCTGATTGTCAGTGGTGTAATTGCGTTGATGTTGACAAAAGCACTGATGATTTATGTGGTCGCGCGTTTGACCAAGAGTAATCATCCCGAAGCTTTAGATCGTGCCTTACTGATGGCGCAGGGAGGCGAGTTTGCCTTTGTATTGTTTAGTGCCGCGACGACAGCTCAAATTATTGACAATACCATCAAGTCGAATTTAACCGCGATTGTCGTATTGTCTATGGTGCTAACGCCAATCATCGGCGTGTTATTTAAACGCTTTACCCTTGAACAGGATGAAAGCTCACTTGATCAGGTCAGGGTTGCCGATGGCTTAACGGGTAAAGTATTGATGATTGGTTTTGGTCGCTTTGGTCAAGTGGCCAGTCAGTTGTTATTGGCGCGTAGTGTGGATGTGACCATTATTGATAATGACGTCAATATGATTCAGAACGCGGAAAAGTTTGGTTTTGATGTCTACTATGGCGATGGATGTCGTTTAGATATTTTACATGCTTCAGGGGCAGATACAGCAGAAGCAATTTTAGTCTGTGTCGACCACAAAGAAACGATTAATAAAATTGTAGAATTGGTGAATGCTGAATTTCCTTTGGCTAAGCTGATTGTTCGTTCCTATGACCGTGAACATGCACTGTATTTGTCTAAGAAAAATGTCAGTCTGATGGTTCGAGAAACCTTTGAGTCTGCATTGGCTTTAGGTCAAATGGCTTTGCAGCAATTGGGAGCAAGTCAGGATGAAATTCAGCAGGTGAGTGAGGATATCCGAGCTTTAGATCAGCAACGTTTTGAAATGGAAGTTGCAGCTGATGATGTCAAAGCGGGCATAGGTATACAATATACGCAGCGCAACCCACGACCTACTGCACCCTTGATTAAGCCACAACATACGGGGCAGTTGTTAAATGATGCAGAACTAGAAAAACAGAGTGAAGTAGATGATAGAACTTAAAAAAATGAGTTGAATCATCTTGCATAAAAAGGCCTATATTAGGCCTTTTCATTTTTGAACAGATGGATTTGTAAGCACTGCATGATTTGGCCTAATTTTATATTGAACGAAATCTATGTCAGTCCGATGATGTCGAACGGATACAATTTCGACCATCATTCTTGGCTTGATAGAGTTTTTGATCTGCCAGTTTAATCACATCTTGAATATTCTCTGAGTCTTGAGGCCAAGAGGCGATACCAATTGAAACCGTGATCGTTCCAATTGGATCAATGTAGCTTTGTGCTACTGTTTTACGAAGTCGTTCAGCTGCTATATAGGCAATTTTCGGATCTTCGTGCACCACAAAGACAATAAATTCTTCTCCACCGGCACGGCAGCACACATCATGTTGACGAAAGTTGCTTTTCATATGAGAAGCCAACTTTTTCAACACATGATCACCTTGATCATGCCCATAGTTATCATTCACTGCTTTAAAGTGATCGATGTCCAATGTCAGTACCGAAAAAGGTGTATTGGTTGCTTCTAATTCATTTAAAAACAGTTTCATACCGCGGCGGTTATAAAGTCCCGTCAGCGGATCGGTATTCACGTGTTGTTTAAGCTCTGCAATTTCATCTTTAAAATGTTTGGAGCTAAGCAAGAGAGCGGTGCGAAAGCGTAAAGCCTCAAAATACCAAGGATCGATGTTTTTAATGTCTTGATCAATATTTGGGCGCGTCAACATGCTGGCCATTTGTGCAAGCTTATTGAGTGGTGACGAAATCCAGTAAGAAAGTTTCCACACAAAAATGAACAAGAGTAAATAGAAACCGAGCATAGCCAGTGTTACTTTAACGATGATCGAGTTGGCTTGGCTTAATAACTCTAACGTCGGTTGTTGTGACACGACAACCCAATTCACACTTGGAATTGCCGCAAACCCCGCAAGGTTTTCGATCCCTTTACTATTGACCAGTGCAATATTGCCTGTGGAGTGGGAGGTAATATATTGCATCCCTGTGTTATTTTTTAATGAATCTCCAATGCGGGTTTTATCTGGATGGAAGATGATCTTATTTTTATTATCAACAACATAAGTATAGCTTTTCTTATAAGAATAAGTGGTAGCTAACAGCTCACTCACCAAGTTTTCATTATTCAAATAAATCGAGCCTGTCACGATACCGAGGAACTCATTTTGATGATTAAAAATAGGCTGAGCAATCAGCACAATTAAATTGTTTGACAAGCCTTTGTATGGAGAGGAAATATAGGTTTTCTTGAGCTTTAATGCTTCGGTAATACCTGGAGTTTTATATTGTTTTTTTTGATTAACATGTAAAGTCTCGGGTGAGTATTCCAAAATAAAAGCATTTTTATCGATAATCGTGATTGAGTTAAATTTTTGTGATTGACCTTTGAGACGCGTAACTTCAGCTTTTAAAACCTGTTGATTGGAAAAATCTTGACCAACAATTTGAGCACTATAGCGGAGCTCATTCAACATACTTTCAAAATATTTGTCGGTACTAAATGCAATTTTTGAGGCATAGCGTTGATTGGCAGCTAAAGAGTTTTCGGTTAACTGCTCTTTGATGACATAATTCAGAACAAAAATTGAAATTAGAAACAAGCTTGAGACACAGCCAATAATTAAAATCAAAATAAGTTTTTGTAAATCTAAACTATGAAAAACAGATTTCTTGATCACTCATTGCCCCCAAGACAAGAACAGATTTTTAAAGTTTTGTTGTGACGCCTATAGAAGCTCAATTCTCATGATTGAAATTAATTCGGGTGAAAATTGATGAATTTGCTTACTGGTATTTTTATAAGTATAGAGAAACTTCAGATTAATATATATGTAATTTTTCTATAAAAATTACATTAGTTTTCATTAAGATAATATGAGTAGCACACAATAGCGCATAATTAATTAAAAGCACTATTAAAGTTTAATGAAAACAACATTAAATTGACATGCCTAAACGCAATAATGAGATCTTTCTTATTTTAACCATTGGAGAAAAACATGCATGTCTTTGGCATCGCATTGATCACTTTATTATCATTCATCGGGTTAGGGGCGCTCATTACCGGTTTCGTTGTGGGTGAAACATTCTTTATCGTGATTGGATTACTTTTATTTATTATGGCTTTTTTGGTTTGGTTAAGTATTAAAGATAAAGTTTCAAACCCTTTTAAAGATTAAGAATGTTGTGGTTGAGCGATTTTTATACTTTTACGATAGATCAATATTGATCAAGCTTAGCTAGATGGATGTAGATTACGCTCTTTGCATCTACTTCGTGTGTATATCATATGCAATACCAGCCCAAAGGCTGGTAGCTTTGCAGTTTTTGGGGGCTAGGCCTCAATCCAATTATCTTTAATTTCTTGGGTATCTTTGCTTAACATGACCTGATCCTCTCGAATTTCTCTTACCCATGCACTTGGGATAATATGATGTTTCCCATCGCCATGTTTGGTCAGTTTGATCTCTTGACCTTCTATGTGGTCAACATCTCCGATCTTCGTTCCACATACGGCAATTACACTAGAATGTTCTTTAATGTCTGAAATATTAATCGTGGTCATGATGTACCTCTATCTTATTCATAGAACAAAAACGAAGATTTACCCTAACCTAATTTTTCCTATTCATCGGCATTTTAAATACAATAGCCACATATTATGTCTTAAAATTTACGGAGTATAAAGATTGTTAACCTTTGTTTTATTTATAGAGTGCTAAATTGATTCAATTATGCTGATGTTGTTTTTATTTGCAATTCAGCCAGCGTCTATTTACAGAATTTCCAGCATTATTATAGTGAATGACTTTTGCGTAATTACCTACGGCTGTTGCATTATCAGGAATATCTTTGGTGACCACACTACCTGCACCGATGGTGGCATTATCGCCAATTTTAACATGATCGATAATACAGACATTTGGGCCAATATATACATTGTCGCCAATTACAGCGGCCTGACGACCGCCATTGGCACCAATCGTTGTAAACTGAGAAAGGTTGACATTGTTTCCAATCACAGTCGTTGGGTTGACAATCAAAGGTCCCCCATGACCGATGAACAAGCCATAGCCAATTTTTGTGGTGCAGTGGATATCGATCCCGTATTTCTTCTTCTTATAATAAAAAATAGGGTAGGCCAGTTTGCCAATCCACGATTTTGAAGCCGAAAGACGTAACCAAACGCTAAAGTTAAAACCACGATTAAACAAATAAGTTTTGAGAAATGAACTTAGTTTTGTATTACCACAATACCGATATAAATCACTCAAAATCAATTGAACTAACATGGAAAAGAACTCGTAGGTTGAATGCGCGATTTTACTTGATTTGACGCTGAGATGTTATCTCGATTTTGCCTTTCAGTAGGGTCTCTTATTTTTAAAAAATATCAATTGGCTTTTATTTGTACAGTTGTTTCGAAATGTCATAGACCCTTGTTGATAGTGAAAAATGCTTTTATATTGTACTTACAGTAGGTCGATAACTAAGACGCTACGATGTAGTTGGACGGATCAATGACAGCTCGTTGAGTTTGAAACGAAATGTTCAAACAATAAATCAGCACTAGCCTTCCAACATAGAAAAGCTCGCAGAAATGCGAGCTTTTTTTATGTGAAAAATATATGACTATGTATCTCGGTTGTTAAGCATATTTGATTTAAGTTTATGATTTATAGTTATGATTTTGAAAATATTTATATAAATTAACATTGCGATAAATTCTAACAACTCTAATGGCAGTGCTGGAAAAAACTTGTGTTATAAGATTAAGCAGAGCTAAAAAAGAAAAGGAATATGATCATGACACAGCTTGTAGATGTAAAGGTAAAGGACCAATACAGCCAAACGTATAATGTAAAGGCCCAGTTGAGGCAAGCCCCTGAAAACTCCGAAGCAGAACGTTTGGATCTGTTTAAACGAATTGAACATATCGTTGTTGATGGTGAAGTGATTCTGCCTAGTATTGAACTGTTATTTGAAAGTCGACAAACGGAAAATATATACCGAGTTGTTGATTAACCCTATTGAAAAAAGCCCCATGTTTACATGGGTTTTTTTTATGGGCGATCTACGTCGAGTTGCGTTATCCCATTGCAGTATATAAGAGATAAATTTTTTTGAGCGATTATATTGAAGATCTTAAAGTGAAATTAGGATATCACTTCACACATAGTTTCTATTTTTCAAGCTGTTAGACGAATGGTTCGAGTAACCATTGTGCCAAAGTATTATAAAGTCGATGAAAAACATTAAGATTTATTGCCTGAATGATAAAACAATAGATTGCTAATCAAACTCGTAGTCTTTAAATCTTAACTAAGGCCGAAAAAGACTCAATTATTATCCTTTGAATCTATTTATTTAGGCTGCCTGCAAACGCAACAGTGAGTGATTGATCTGTTGTAAGTGTTGGTTGAGTACTATGGGTTCTATTCGACTTTCCTGTAACGTCGTAATCCATTGCATTTGGCAGCGTTTGAGACTGTGTAAGTCTGTCGCCGATTGAATTTGAAGAATGAGTTGTTTTGCCATTAAGCCACAATAACGTTGTAATAAGCTCATCATCAAATCGCGTGTTTCTTCAAAGCTATAAGCTTTAAGCGGTGGGGCTGGGCTTTGTGTAGGGGTGGGTGGTGCAGGAGTCTGCGCTTTGCTGTCTAAATCTATTGGATTGACGTTATTCTGACTATTTTCGAGCACAGACGTCGATGATTGAGCCTCCGATGACGGCTGTATTGGGCTAGAGACGTGAGCTGTTTGTGTGGAATGAATTAAACCCAATTCAATTAATTGTCCGAGGATTTCAGGCGTTGCGATGCGTTGTTTGAACTGGTCAGCCAATTGTTCAAAATCTTCTGTACCAATTAAAACCAATAGTCGTCTTTGACGCGCATTGAGTGGGATATGACGTTGTTGTAAAGCATCTAAACCTAATGCTGTTTTTTGATAATGATTCATACCTTAATTTACTCCCCCGAAA
This sequence comes from Acinetobacter sp. MF4642, assembly GCF_002018925.1. Taxonomy (NCBI): domain Bacteria; kingdom Pseudomonadati; phylum Pseudomonadota; class Gammaproteobacteria; order Moraxellales; family Moraxellaceae; genus Acinetobacter; species Acinetobacter sp. MF4642. The sequence continues at coordinate 15,043 of NZ_MVON01000032.1, read as the reverse complement.
AAATAAATTAAGGCTGAACATACAGGGTGAAAATTACAACAATATTAAGAATTTATGACAATACATTTTAGAGCGTTTTAATGCTCGTATTTTCTAAAGCTTTGCGTAAGTAAGGATCGAGTTCATCTTGACGCATTAACCACTGAATATAGTCAGCAGGAAGTTCGGCAATCGCTGTTCCGCGATGCTTGCCAAAATTAATGACACGCGGAATACGAGCATCCTCAGAGACAGCAAATAATTGCTCCATGCTGTTTATTTTTAATTGGTGAACCACATGCATTAAAATATTGGCCGTTAAAATAATATCCATATCGGCACGATGAGCCTTTTTAATCATTTCACGGGCTTTTTCACTGCCTTTTGAAATCATATAAATGAGTGCCGAAATATTGTGGGCTTCAGCATCAGGCCAGACCAAACGTGCAAGTGCGAGTGTACAAATCGCTTTAATACGAGAAGTATCGACACCACATTTTTCGATAGCACGAATATCATAATCAATATTATGACCAATGATGTACTGCGTTTCGGTAGGTAGTTTGAAGGTCGTATAGTGAGGCTTCCCAACGAGGTCTGACTCTAAAATATGATGCACAGCCATCGCAGCGAATGAGATTGGTTCATCGACGGTATAGAGCTGATCAAATACTTGGCTTTTGTCTAGGCTTAATTTGCCATTTGTAATTTCAATCGGTGCATATGCAATCTCAATGGGTTGACCATTTAGGGTATGGGTTTCTGTGTCGAGAATAATGGCTTGCATGTGCATATCCGAAAATTAAAAGCTGAATAAATTTATCATTTTCAAGACTATCAAGACAGCCTATGACTGCCAGATTTGTGGTTTATTCGCTGATTTTGTGCAGTGATGGTGTTTAAATCATCTGGTGAAGCTAGGTGATTAGAGATCAGGCTTTATTAAGCAAGGGAAAAGTTGGAAGCTACTTATCGATTTATTTAGGCGGGTTGAAAAGGAAAATTTTTGCTTAAAATTAAAATAATTCTTTGGGATTCGGTTCAAACAAAGACTAGAGAAGAGCTCACTGCCTGAATTCAGTTGTGGGATCAGGATTTATTTTAAATTCCAATGACCAGTTTTTATAACAATGGTGAGTGTGCATTTGCAGACAATGTTCACTTTGTATCATTCTCGTAACTGGTCTTGCCATGCGTCATTTTGAGGCGTAAATCATTAATCTATTCAAGTGATTTGAATCGTTACAACAAGAAAAAATGTCATTAAGGAATTTTAAGATGAAAAAACATATATTGGCCGTGTTCGTCAGTAGTTCTATGCTTGTTTTAACAGCCTGTGGAGGAGGGGATGGCGATTCAACTTCTGTTGGTGTGGATGATGGGATTCCTAAAAATAATATTGTTAATCCAGTCGTAACTACGCCAACAGCATATACAGCTACAGATATGTCAGCTACCGCTGGTGAAAGTGTGGTCATGACTTATAAAATGCTGGGTCAGGACAATAAAGAAACTCGCGCAACAGCATTGCTTTTTACCCCTAAAATAGTAGCTCCGGCGAAAGGTTGGCCAATAGTGGTGTGGGCACATGGTACTACAGGTGTTGCTGATATTTGCGCGCCAAGTAAATCTTCTATGGATCCTGATGTAAAATCGATGATTAATGAGTTACTTAGCGCGGGATATGTTGTTGTTGCTCCCGATTACGAAGGACTGGGAGAGCCAAGTGGTACAGAAGCCCACCCTTATCTTAATTTAAAAAGTGAAGCTTTTTCGATTACAGATGCAGTAGTTGCAACACGTGACTACTTAACCAAACAAGGTAAATCGGTTTCAAAAAACTGGGTGACGGTTGGACACTCACAGGGCGGTCATGCTGCTTTAGGTGCTGGTGAATATCAAAGTCGCGCGCAGTTAGATTATAAAGGGACAGTTGCGATTGCACCTGCGTCTAATTTAAAAACGATCTTTCAAGTGGGGGCTGCAAGTGTTGCAAATTTGCCAGCAACTCAACAGGTTGCTACTTATACTTCACTGAATTCCTATGCTGCACTCATCACTGCAGGTATGCAAAATCCACCCAATATAACTTTGTACGGGCAAGTGTTTGAGTCTGAAGCAGCCCGTATTGCACGAACAGCTGAATCGGCATGTTCAGGGACTGTTTCTGTAAATTACTATACGGAAATGAATATTTCTGCGAATACATATAACACATTAAATGGGTATTACCCAAAAACAGGATTCCTTGATTTGCCAGTCATAAAAAACTTTTTAGATAACACATCTCAGCCTTTGAAGGTCAAACAAACAGCGCCAATTATTATTTATCAAGGTACCAATGACACGACTGTTCCAAGAGCGATTACGAATATTTTATATGCTGGAGCTTCTCAAGCTGGAAACAATATTCGTTATGTGACTGATGACAGTGAAACGACGAAATGGACCCATACCACATCGTTTAGTGAAAATATCGATGATATTGTTGACGATGTCAAAACTCTCATGCCAATTCAGTAATTTGCTTTGACCCAAATCGCTCATGGAGTTCTGCTTCGTGAGCGATTTTTTATTTAAAACTGCGTAAAGTTCGTTCTCGAAATTTATAAACTTCATGCTACAATACGCGCCAATCTTAGCACGGCTTAAAAGCCCTAATTTCATAGGACCTCGCTAATGTTTGCCAATATCTCAATTGCTGAATTTGATCCAGAAATCGCGCAAGCAATCACAAATGAAGATGCTCGCCAAGAAGCGCACATCGAACTGATTGCTTCTGAAAACTATTGCTCTCCAGCAGTAATGGAAGCGCAAGGTTCAAAACTTACAAACAAATATGCTGAAGGCTACCCAGGCAAACGCTACTACGGCGGTTGTGAATATGTAGACGTGATTGAACAATTAGCGATTGACCGTGCTAAAGAGCTTTTCGGTGCAGATTACGCAAACGTTCAACCGCATGCAGGTTCACAAGCAAACTCTGCTGTTTACTTAGCCCTTCTTAACCCAGGCGACACTGTTTTGGGTATGAGCTTGGCTCACGGTGGTCACTTGACTCACGGTGCAAAAGTAAGCTTTTCTGGTAAAACATACAACCCAATTCAGTACGGTTTAAACCCTGAAACTGGCGAGATTGATTACGAAGAAGTTGAACGTTTAGCAATTGAGCACAAGCCACGTATGATCGTAGCTGGTTTCTCTGCTTATAGCCAAATTGTAGATTGGCAGCGTTTCCGTGACATCGCGGATAAAGTTGGTGCTTACCTATTTGTAGATATGGCTCACGTTGCTGGTCTAGTTGCTGCTGGTGTTTACCCAAGTCCAGTTCAGATTGCTGACGTAACAACAACCACTACACACAAAACACTTCGTGGCCCACGTTCAGGTTTAATCCTTGCAAAAGCAAACGAAGAAATTGAGAAAAAATTACAATCAGCTGTATTCCCTGGTAACCAAGGTGGTCCATTGGTTCATGCGGTAGCGGCTAAAGCAATTTGCTTTAAAGAAGCAATGGCTCCTGAATACAAAGTTTACCAACAACAAGTGGTGAAGAACGCTCAAGCAATGGCTGAAGTTCTTATTGCTCGTGGTTATGACATCGTTTCTGGCGGTACAGAAAACCACTTGTTCTTGTTATCTCTTATTAAGCAAGATGTAACAGGTAAAGAAGCAGATGCATGGTTAGGTGCAGCTCACATTACTGTGAACAAAAATGCTGTACCAAATGACCCACGCTCACCATTTGTGACTTCTGGTATCCGTATTGGTACACCGGCTGTGACGACTCGTGGTTTCGGCGAAGCTGAAGTACGTGAACTTGCTGGCTGGATCGCTGATATCCTAGACAGCAAAGGTGACGAAGCTGTGATTAACGCTGTTAAAGCGAAAGTTGAAGCTGTTTGTGCGAAATTTCCTGTTTACGCAAACTAAGTTCTGACTTGAGAAAGCCCCCTCAAGGGGGCTTTTTTTATAGCATTAAAAAATCAAAATCAGTTGAAATGTAATTTAGACTGCATTTCTGATATAACAGAAGTTATAGGCTAATAAATTATTTTTAATAAGAATTTTATTCATACCGTATTCAAATAGGAATGCAGCACATGGCAAACCCAGCAATTATCATTTCTGAGCAGGATCTTCATCGTTTAGAAACGATGTTAGAACATCAGCCTAAACTTACACCGACCATGCAGTTGCTTGAAGAAGAATTGGCCCGCGCCGATGTTGTTGCTCCACAAGATATGCCTGCCAATGTGGTAACGATGAATGCAAAAGTTTTACTGACCATTGCACCATCTACAGAAGCATCTGAAATTACTTTGGTTTATCCGCATGATTTTAAAGGCGAGAAGGGACAGGTCAATGTTGTGGCCCCAATTGGTGCAGCAATTCTTGGCTTAGCTGAAGGTCAAGAAATTGAATGGCCGCAGCCAGATGGTCAAATGATGAAAGTCAAAATTGAAAAAGTGGTTTATCAACCTGAGCGTGAAGGCGATTATTTATAATATTGAAACACCCCTATTTTAAAGCCATGTTGATCATGGCTTTTTTATGACTTTGAATATGTACTTTCTATAATGAAAGACAGTAATGCAAAAGAAAACAATAAAATAGAGTGCTGATTGATTGCGATTTTTTATTTCATTTAGATAGAGTTGTTTATATTGCTGATAGGCTTGTTCATAGCCGAAAATCTTTTTCCCATTCACATTTAATGCATACAAAATATCCTGATGGCTTTTTAGATAAGTGATGGGTTGCCCTGTCCAAGCGGTAATATCTAAAGGGACCTGCATTGCATCGAAAAGCCATTGGCAAGTATGAAAATAGCGAATAGGCAAATTCATTTTTTTCATTGGATTTTTCGGGCCTGTGTCAGAGGAGGTCTTAAGTGGTGCGTCTGGCCAACGATCACACCAAACTGTTTGAATTCGACCTTGGTTTTGGCTAAAGATACCGACCAAAAAATGCGTTTTCCCCAAGCTGTTTAAGTTATAGGGTGCTTGATTTTTTTGATAAAGTTGGACGGCTGTTTCATTATCTAGCAGTGTGCCACTCACTTGTTGTAATTGGCTTGGATCATGCTCTAAAAATGTTTCGTGAATGTGTTTTGCTTTATAGTGTGCACCAACACTGATAAGTAAGGTTAATGCAATGCAGAAACCTAAACTATAACGAATGATGTGCTGAAGGCGAATGATCATAATTTTGAATAGATATAATTTTGTTGGAAACAGAAGCGATGATTAGCCAGATCAAGATAAACGGTTTTCACAGCATTTTTGCAAAAATCTACATGTTATTTAATATAAAAGCTGTACTATAAAAATGATTTTATTCAATTTCTTTATTGGGTTAAAGCACTATGGCGCAAATTGACGTTCTTGTTCCTTTAAGGGATATACCAGTCAATTCAGATGAACTTTTAAGTATCCAGCGTAATGATTTGGTTCCGTTGCTGAACGATCAATATCGTCTCAATCATTATGCAGATAGTGTCATTCAAGCGCAGTCTGTGCTGTTAAATGGAATAGACCCGCAGCTCACTTTACAGTTGAGCCAAACCATTGAGCAACTGATCCAGTCATTGGCTGATTCAAAAAAATACCTGAAGAAGCGTAAATTTAATGGGCTACAAAAGTGGCTCGGAATTGATATTGAATATGGTTCAACCCAAGTTGAATACTATAAAAAACTGGATCAGCTGTTGGATCGAGCCAATCATCTCAGCCAAAAATTACAAATTGAAATTCAAAAGTCACAGGCACGCTATCAGCAGTTAACAGGCTTACGTGAGCAAATGGCCAAATATATATCTGCGGCCGAAGCATTTTTAATGGAATATCCTAAATTTGTGAAGAATGCACATCCTTTAGATAATTTTGAAGAACGTTTATCCAAGAAAATAAACAGCTTGCAGACTTTGCAAAGCAGTAATGATATTGCGATTACGCAAATGCAGTTGTCACAGCAGCTTTCACTGAGTTTGTTAGACCGATATAAAGAGGCACAGCAGGTTTTGATCCCAGCATGGCAATATCATGTCAAACAATCGCAGCAATCAAGCTCGACAATTGAACTGGAAAAGCTAGATAATAGCCGTGAAAAATTGATTCATACCTTAAAAAAATCACTACAGAAACCAACACTTTAAGAAATAGATTAGGTGAATTATGACCAACTCAGAACAAAACAGTCTTGTGGTAGAGCCAACCACCGAAGTGATTGAACATAAGTTTCAACAGTTAAATTTGCAAGAAATTGGCTTGCAGCAAGATGACTTCAATGCAGTCTTGGCAGCACGGAAAGAGTTGGCAGAAATCAACCATAACGCCGTGGCGGAGTATGGTAAAAATATTGCGACACAAACTTCTGGATATACTGATGAGTTGTTAAATTTGGTTCAAAATAAGGACTTGGATGAAACTGGGCAAAAGCTAAATCAGGTGGTACAAGTTGCACAACAACTGAATACCTCAAGTATCTTAAATAAAAAGAAAAATTCAGGTTTCTTCGGTGGCTTGATGAGCAAAATTAAAGGGGCAAAGAATAATATTGATATGCACTTTAATACCACCAAAGAACAAATAGATACTTTGGTGAAAGAAATTGAAAAATCGCAGTCTGGTTTAAAAGCACGCGTTGATACACTCGATCGGATGTTTCATGGTGTACAAAGTGAATATAAACAGCTCGGTGTGTATATCGCAGCGGGTCAGTTGAAACAGGATGAAATTCAGCAGGAAATCTCAACACTGACTGCACAGGCGCAAGACCAAACCACAACGCAGAGAGTTTACGACCTCAATCATTTAGCCAATAATTTGGAAAAACGTGTAAGTGATTTGCAGGTTTTACAACAATCAGCCATGCAAACATTACCGATGATTCGTATTATTCAGTCTAATAATTTGATGTTGGTCGATAAGTTTTATGCGATTAAAAACATCACATTGCCTGCATGGAAAAATCAAATTAGTTTGGCGATTTCTTTAAATGAGCAGAAGAATAGTGTGCAGTTGGCCAATACCATTGATGATGCGACCAATGACTTGTTGAAGCGCAATGCTGATTTGTTACATCAAAACTCAGTAGATACAGCAAAAGCAAATCAACGTTCAGTGATTGATATTGAGACGCTTGAACATGTACAAAACACCCTCATTAAAACAGTAAATGATGTGATTCAAATACAAAAAGAAGGGATGCAGAAACGTGCGGAAGCAACCACACGTTTGCGTAGTTTGCAGGACAATTTGAATCAATTGGTTTTAGACTCGAGTTCTAATCGTACGACACCATCTTAATGCCGAGGTGGATGGTCAATAGAGGAGAAGCGTTTGCCTTCCTTAGATGAGTATGTTGTTCAGCCTCAGCACATTGAACAAGGCGTGGTTGCACTTAAACAACGTCAACGTAAACTGAGTTTATGGTGTATGTTGAGTGCTGCCTTGTTTATTGCCTCCAGCATTAGTTATTTTCTACAACCTGATTTTGTCTATAGCTTTTTTGGGCTGAGCACTGAAATACAGCAACTGCATATGCCCATGAGTGTCGATGAAAATCTCGCATCACTAGGACATCAGCCAGATTATTTTCTGAATTTGCTGTCGTGGTTTGGTTGGCTTGTGCTCAAGATCATGGTGTCTTTTATTGGGGCATTCATACTGGTGCACTATACACGGAAAATTCATTTTTTCTATGTACGTTTTCAGTCTTTTATACTGAAATTTGTGGCATGGCTGATTGCCTTTATTCTGCTTTGGTCAGGACTGACTTATGTGCAATATGATTTAAAAGATGATGAAAGCGAGGCTTTTCAGCAAATCGTACACTACGATAAAAACATTCAGCAAAGTGAAATAGCACAGTATTTGCAGCAGTCGCAAATTCAAATGCCTGTAAAACATTATTTGCTTGCGCAGACGGCATTGTTACACCAACCTGTCGATAAAAATGCAGCCATTCCGCATGTGCTTGCTCTGGTCCAAGCAGAAAAAACCGATTCACATTTTATTGAATATGGGTTTAAGCCTGAACAGTTATGGACGATGCAGCATCAACTCTATGGCAAAACACTCACGCCGATGGCTGCAAGTGTAGAAAAGCAAGTTCAGCAAGCAGCGCAGTTCACTAAGGTCATGCAATTCTTCTCACTTATCTTGATGTTACTGATGGCAGTGCTAAGTCTTTTGTTGTTTGGTTTGACACGTCAGTTAAAGGCCAGAACGCTAAGAATTGAACAGCGGATGCAGAGTGAATCTTAAGCTTTGACTTCGTAAAAAGTCCTGCGGGGTAGTGGGACTTTTTATGATGAATATCTTTAAATCTATAAAACCGATTATTAAAATAAAAACAAACTGTTTTATCTATTTCTAGATTTGCTCTATGATTCTTCTATCAAATAAATTTATAGACTGCTTTGGAGAGCTTAACAATGTTAGATCAAAATACTTCAGCTCAATTAAAAACACTTCTTGAACGCCTAGAAGGTCCGATTGAATTGGTTGCGACTTTGAATGGTTCTGAGAAATCAGACAAAATCAAAGAATTGGTTGAAGAAGTTGCAGCACTGTCTCCACTGGTGACTGCACGTTTTGATGGTCAAAACTCACGTGCACCTAGCTTTGGTGTGGCAAAAGCCGGTGAAGAGCCGCGTGTCTTCTTTGCGGGTTTGCCGATGGGACATGAGTTTACCTCTTTGATTTTGGCATTGTTACAAACCTCAGGTTATGCACCCAAAGTATCAGATGAAGTTTTAGCTTCAATCAAAGGTTTAGGTATCCAGTCTGACTTTGACGTCTTTGTCTCTTTAAGCTGTCATAACTGTCCAGACGTGGTGCAAGCCTTAAACCTGATTGCCATTTACAATCCGGGCACGACAGCCACCATGATTGATGGTGCATTCTTCCAAGACGAAGTTGAAGAACGCAAAATCATGGCTGTACCGATGGTGTTCCAAGACAATAACCATATCGGTCAAGGCCGTATGACCTTGGAAGAGATTGTTGCCAAACTGGATACCAATTCCGCAGCTAAAGAAGCTGAAAAACTCAATGCCAAAGAAGCTTTTGATGTTTTAGTGATTGGTGGTGGTCCTGCGGGAAATACCTCAGCCATTTATGCAGCACGTAAAGGCATTAAAACAGGGATCGTGGCTGAACGGATGGGTGGTCAAGTCATGGATACCATGGACATTGAAAACTATACCTCGATTCAAAAGACTCAAGGGCCGAAGTTTGCTGCTGAAATGGAAGCACATGTACGTGAGTATGGTGTGGACATCATGAACTTACAACGTGTTTCTAACATCAAAGGTGCAGATGAGACCGCGAATGGCTTGGTTGAAGTCACCTTAGAAAATGGTGCGAAGCTTGAATCTAAAACGGTAATCCTTTCAACAGGCGCACGTTGGAGAGAAATGAATGTGCCGGGCGAAGCAGAATACCGTACTCGTGGTGTTGCTTACTGCCCACACTGTGATGGCCCACTGTTTAAAGGCAAACGTGTAGCAGTAATTGGCGGGGGGAACTCAGGTGTCGAAGCTGCGATTGATCTTGCTGGGATTGTAGAACATGTGACTTTGGTTGAGTTTGATACCAAACTACGTGCTGACCAAGTGTTACAAGACAAGTTACATAGCTTGCCTAATACCACAGTGATCCTGAATGCACTCTCAACTGAAGTTGTGGGTGATGGTTCACAAGTGACGGCATTGAAATATAAAGACCGTGCAACTGATGTAGAACATACGGTTGAGCTTGCAGGAATCTTTGTGCAAATTGGTTTATTGCCAAACACCGATTTCCTCAAAGAAACAGCGGTTGAGCTTTCAAACCGTAATGAGATTGTGATTAACGATCGCAACGAAACCAATGTCAAAGGTGTATTTGCCGCAGGTGACTGTACGACAGTACCTTACAAGCAAATCATCATTGCCACAGGTGAAGGCGCGAAAGCCGCTCTGTCTGCTTTTGATTATATTATTCGTTCTGGGCTGTAAGTGTGAAATGAAAAAGCCAACGCTCTCCCAAAATATACGTTGGCTTTTTCCCTTTATTTTGTATCTCTGATCTTTGGTTTTACCCTTGATAGGAACTGAGTCGCTAACAGCTCAGTTCCTTTTTTTCGTTTAAAGCAAATATCCTCTACAAAGAAAAAGCCAAAGTGCTCCCCAGTCACTTTGGCTTTTTCATTTAGTTTTTGTTTATTGTTATTCTTTGCCCAGTTTTTGTTTTGAAACTCTGAGTGTGGTCAGTACTCGGTTTCTTTTCTACTTTCCCCAAGGTTAGACGCTAAATAAGTTCAATCCTTTAAATTTTTCTAACAATTGTTGCTGTGTTTCAACGTGTTCTGGATGTGGCTCGATACAAGCAATTGGGCAAACATCGACACAGGTTTGGGTGTCATAAAAACCAACACACTCGGTGCAACGGCTGACGTCTATTTCATAAATTTTATCACCTTCAAAAATAGCGGTATTGGGACATTCGGGAAGACACATATCACAGTTAATACAAGCATCCGTTATTTGTAGTGCCATAACATTATCCCCAGTCAGCTTGCAACATAGGCCAAGGCAGGCGCTGAAATGTCGGCATTTGAATGCGGTAAGTTACGAATGAGTAGGGCATAGCGCATGTCGACATCAGCAGGAACAGGGATTTCAACCACATGACCTGAGCCTTTCGCTTCAAGTATTGGATTGCCTTTTTTATCGAGGATTTCTGTTAGTTCAAAAGTGATGTTGCCTGAAGTGGTCATGAGTTCGAGCACATCACCCACTACAAAACGGTTTTTGACATCGACTTTCAGATAATCGCCATTGCGTTCCAAAATTTCACCGCAGTATTGTTGATGGTCAAAACTGGATGAACCATTTTCATAGTTTTGATATTCGCTATGCACGTGGCGGCGTAAAAAACCTTCGGTATAACCACGGTTGGCCAGACCTTCGAGTTGTGTCATGAGTGAGGAATCGAAAGGTTTACCTGCGAGCGCATCATCTATGGCTTTGCGATAAATTTGTGCTGTACGGGCACAGTAAAAATAAGACTTGGTGCGTCCTTCAATTTTTAAAGAATGAATCCCCATTTGGGTTAAGCGCTCAACATGTTGCACCGCGCGTAAGTCTTTTGAGTTCATAAAGTAAGTACCATGTTCGTCTTCTTCAGCAGCAAACATGTCTTCATCATGACGTTGTAGTAATACGGGTTCATCAAACTGATGCTGTGCTTGCATATGCAGTTCATCAGCATTAGAGCTTGAACAGCAGTTGGAGCCTGTATTCAGATTTTGGACTGGGATCACATCGCCATTTTCATCTTGCTGAGTCTCGTGTACTTTGTATTCCCAACGGCATGCATTGGTACATGCCCCCTGATTGGCATCACGTTTATTCATATAGCCGGAAAGCATACAACGTCCAGAGTACGCCATGCATAGCGCACCATGCACAAAAACTTCAATTTCCATGTCTGGTACTTGTTGCTTAATTTCTTCAATTTCATCAATAGATAATTCACGGGACAAAATGACCCGAGTCAGTCCCATGTTCTTCCAAAACTTCACAGTAGCCCAGTTAATGGCATTGGCTTGAACCGAAAGATGCACATCCATGTCTGGAAAATGTTCGCGTACCATCATAATCAGGCCTGGATCCGACATGATCAGGGCATCGGGTTGCATTGCAACCACAGGTGTGAGGTCACGAATAAAGTTTTTGAGTTTTGAGTTATGTGGTTGAATGTTGACGACCACATAAAACTTTTTACCTAAGTCATGCGCTTCTTGAATGCCGATAGCCAGATTGTCATGGTCAAATTCATTATTGCGCACACGTAAACTGTAACGAGGTTGTCCGGCATAGACTGCATCTGCACCATAGGCAAATGCATAACGCATATTTTTAAGCGAACCTGCAGGAGAAAGAAGTTCAGTAACGTGATGAATGCTCATGATTAAACTAAGGCATAGAAAAAATATGGGTTTATTGTAGGGCTTTAAAAAATAGATTCAACCTAGTAAACAACTCGGAATTTAAACGGTTATAGACGCGAAAATTACATGTTCAAATGCTGGATGTGAGTGCTCCATTATAAATGTTTGAATATATGGTTTTATGTGGCTAAGGATAAAAATGAATTTAAATCCCCTTGTTTTATAAAGTAAAAGATCTGTTATATAAAACTTACTTGAGGTTCTAATCATCAAAAAGCTAGAGTTCTTTGTGGCCTTTTATCCGAAATAATTAGGGATCATTTTTATTAGATTTGCTGTGAAGCTAGATTTTTTATTTGTGAATTTATTAAAAAATTAAAGAAAATAAATATAAAAATTCTGCATTGACTATGTAAGGCTCGGGTAAATAGGTAGCAAAACCAAATAATACCCACAGTCTAAATTTTGTATTGATGTGTTTTATGCATCTGTAAGTCCTGCTTCAAGATGTCTTAGAATTTGGCAATCATCAATGGTTGATTGAGTTGCGCAGGACTGCCGAAGTTGTTGTAGTTGTATCTGAAATTTTTGCAATTCAATGATTTTTTGTTCGACTTGTTTTAAATGCTCATCGATCAGTTGATTGACCGCACTACAGTCTTGTTGAGGCTTTTGTTCCAGTTCAATCAGGTATTCAATTTCTTTGAGTGAGATATCCAGCGCGCGGCAACGTTTAATAAAAATGAGTCGTTTAAGCGCATCATCTTGATAATAGCGATAGTTATTTTCTCCGCGAAAAGAAGGCTCTAATAAATGCTTTTTTTCATAGAAACGAATGGTATCGGCACTTAATCCCGTTTTATGGACTAAGTCTTTCATCAAATAAATAGCAGATGAGTTTTGTTGATTCATTTTGCTTGACCTTAGAGCGACTCCATAGTTTTTAATCATAATAGAAAATGATTACGTCTGAATAGAGATTGTTTATATGGCATGTTCTTCTTGCAGTTGTGCACCCGCACCGCAAAAGCCAAATAGTAAGTTTAGAACGGCATTGTGGATAGCCTTATTTATCAATTTAGCTATGTTCGTGGTGGAGCTTCTTGGTGGGGCTTATGCGCATTCGTCATCCTTATGGGCCGATTCTTTAGATTTCTTTGGCGATGCAGTTAACTATGGTATTTCCCTAGCGGTGCTTGGTGCGAGTTTATATTGGCGGGCGACAGTGGCACTGCTCAAAGGCATAACCATGGCGTTGTTTGGCCTGATAGTGATTGGTAAAGTGATTTATGCCTATGCTTTGGGAATTCCGCCTGAAGCCATGACCATGGGGGTGATAGGTGTGATTGCTTTGCTTGCGAATGTGGTTTGTGCCGTCATTTTATATGCCTTTAGGGAAGGTGACTCTAATATGCAATCGGTCTGGCTTTGTAGTCGAAATGATGCGATTGGGAATGTGGCAGTTATTTTTGCTGCAATAGGTGTGTTTGGTACAGGCAGTTTGTGGCCAGACATAATCGTGGCAGGCATTATGGCGACTTTAGGTATGACTGCGGGTTATCAAGTGGTGAGCAAAGCATTATCTGAGCGTAGATTACAGCTCGAGAATTAAGAAAACGCTAAATTTCTTAATCAAAGTGAAATTATTTTCCATAAAAATGCTCCGCAGTTGCTCGGAGCATTTTGTTGTTTACATAATAAGAATAAAACTCTGCTCATTTGTCAAATTGATATAGCTATAATGGCGCCTAATTTATGATCGCTGTTTGCGATCGACTATGACTGAAACTTACTTTTTAAAAATATAGACGATGATAAATACAATCACTTAAGTGCTTGAGCAATTGGGGTTAAGTGCACAAAAACGTGCCATTCATGCACAATTTTCACCTGCTGCATTAAATCATGACATCTTTTTACAGCATGTTGAAGGCACCCATGCATTAAACCAGGGTTTAAATGTTGAATTGATCTGCCTCTCAACCAATGCCCTGATTCCACTGAAACAATTTATCGGAGTGCAAGTCGCGGTCGATCAGGTCACAGATCAAGGCACATTATTTCGCAGCACAGGGATCATCACCCAAGCCGAACAAGGACAAAGTGATGGTGCACTGACCCTGTACAAACTTCGCTTAGAAGACGCAACGGCACTTTGGCATAAACGTCGCAACAGCCGAGTGTTTATGAATAAAAGTGTGCGAGATGTCAGTGAAATACTCTTTAAGGAATGGCAGAGCAAAAGTCCGCTATTTGCTGCTAGCCTCAGTCTTGATCTTTCTGGTTTAAATACAGAGACCGATGTTCGACCTTTCATCATGCAGTCAAATGAAACCGATTATGACTTTCTAACACGACTCTGGCGCAGTGAAGGCATCAACTGGCTGATTGATGAAGCTGAACTCTATGTACCTCATACTCGTCATCCGATTCAAGCCCAAAAACTTAGACTCTTGGATGACAACAGTCAGTTTCAAGCCTTAAAGCGTCGACAGATTCGTTTTCATCGTTCTAGTGCTACCGAACAACAGGACAGCATCATCAGTCTGAGTGCACAGCGCAGCCTGCAACCCACTGCAGTCCATATTCAACGTTGGCAAGCCGATCACTTGAGTCAAGAAGAAGGCGCAGGTTCAGTCCAAAGCCAACATCAACACAGTACACAACAAGACAATGCTAGCCTCAGTTTAGAACAAGCGTGGCATGTTAGCCCTGCATGGATGCAAGATTTAAATGGAGATGATCAGGCGACCGCAGCATCAAACAACCAAATTGAAAAACTCAATCAAACCCTGAGTAATGTCTACAACCAACAGGCGAAACAATTCACTGCACAGAGCACCGTACGTGATGCCCAAGTGGGGTATTGGTTTGAGTTACATGAACATCCTGAACTTGATCAACACAGTGATGCAGACAAAGAATTTCTGATCACGACCAAGACTTTCTATAATCAAAACAACTTGCCCAAAGATCTGAGTGAGCAAATTCAGCATTTACTGAAACAAAGCCAATGGTCACTCAAAACCAGCACAGTGCCAAGCGAACGCCAAGCCAACCACTTGAGTTTACAGCGTCGTCACATCACGACCGTTCCAGCTTATAACCCGATAGAGCACCG
>NZ_MVON01000031.1:0-37144 GCF_002018925.1 Acinetobacter sp. MF4642 | reverse complement strand
CTCGATCGGTCACTTTACCTAGGCAAAAAGGTTCCATTTTTGCCCATTGGGCATCAGTAAGTATGTATCTATCCATAGTACTATTATAAATTAATCAGTAGCCTTTGTTAATTCTCAACAAGCCCTAGTTCAATGTAGTTGAACTAATTGGCTTTCAGTTTTAAAAATCAAATGACGTTTGAAGGTAGAAGGTACGTGGTTGCCCTACATATTTTCCGCCTGTTGAGTCAGTAGAACGTGTGAAATATTGTTTATCAAACACGTTTTTAACGCCACCCGCAACTTTTAAACCGTGGAATTGCTCACCAAAGTCATAGGCTGTACGCACCGCAAAGGTAGAGTAACCTGAGATGTCTCCATATTTACCATCGACCGTTTCTTCTGTCTGGTAATATCCTGCAGGTAGTGAGGTATCTGGATTATTTGGAGAGTGTTGTTTAGATTGTGCAAACATATCGGCATTGACGCTCCATTGATTCACTTTATAGCCTAAACCCACATTGGCTGTGTGGCGTGAGTAGAACGGAAGATCTTTACCTTCAAATTCTCCAGCTTCAGCCACGGCTTTGGTGAATGTATAGTTGCTATAGAGTTTTAAGCCCTCTAGTGCATCGCTTAGATAGCTGAAGTCATATGCTAGACCAAGTTCTACACCTTTATGACTAGTTGCTCCAAGATCCGTCCAAATATTACTATTTTGAGCACTAGGTACTAAGCTGAGTTCTTTGTCGAAATCTAAATAAAACGCGGTTAATTCTGCATTTAGACCATTGCCTAAATACTTCGTCCCAATTTCATAGTTGTTGGACTTTTCAGGGTGCAAGCCATCAGTTGTGCTTTGTGCAACACCACCTTCTAAACGTGCCAATTGGTTATATTGCTGTGGGCCGAATGAAACGCCCACATTGGCAAAAATGTTCCAATTGTCTGTCGCTTTATACATAACCGATAGGCTGGGTAAAAACTCATCTGAATCAATTTGGGGTGAAACGGTATTAACTGCTACGCCTTGGTTATAGGCAGTAAAATTGTTATGTGTTTCAATTGATTCAAAACGTAGTCCCGGTGTGATGACCCAGTTACCTAAATCGAAGCGGTTATCTGCATAAATCGCATGTGCTTTAGTGCCACCTTCACTCGTGGTACGTGCTTTAATTTCGGTGACAGGTGCATTCAATGCATATGTCGATGAGCGACCTGAGAACTCAGAACTATCTTCATCTAAATAACGATAGCCGATAGTAAATTCGCTATTTGAGTTACCTAATTGGTATGCACGAGACCAGCGCGGTTCAATGGCAAAAACTTTATAGTCGCGTGGAGAGGTATCCATACGCGAAGTCGTTGCACTAACATCTGTCTCTAAGTCACTCGTGCGAAATGAGTCAATATAATAGGTCAGCAATTCAAAGTTGTTTTTTCATCTTGATGTGTATAGCGGAATGACACATCTGAGCGGCGACCAGAGAAATAATTACGTGACTTATTTGACTGATAAGGGTTTTGTGCATATTTTTCGGCAGTTAAGCCTTCAGGCATTTCACCATAACCTTCATAGTGATGTAGGTTTAAGGCAATCGCATCCGCATCTGTAATTTGATAGGCCGTTTTTAACATGACATCATCAATGTCAGTTTTATTATTGGCTTCACGGTAGCCATCACCTTTTGTGCCCGAATAAAGCAGAGCAAGGCCTAAACCATTATCTAAGGTTCCGCCTACAAATAGGTTCGGGCTGTATTTAACTTGATCTGTACCCGAAGCATATTCGGTCGTTAGGCTGACATTACCTGCAAACTCTTGAGGAATCGCGCGAGTTGCAAAATTAATGATACCGCCAACGTTCTGCGGTCCAAAACGTACAGAACCTGCACCACGAACCACATCCACAGATTCAATATTGCCTAAGGATACCGGTGCTAGAGAAAGCTGAGGTTGTCCATAAGGTGCAAATGATAGCGGGACACCATCAAGCAGTACTGTAGAGCGAGGAGATAAACGAGAGGCTAAACCACGGACCCCAATATTGAGTGAAACATCACTACCACCAGTACCATTATTTTCTTGGACTTGAACACCAGGTACTTGCTTCAGGGCATCTTTAATTGAAGTCGCAGCAACTTCATCTAAGCGATTGCGAGTAATAATCGTACGAGCGCCTGCATGCTTTTGCACTTTCTCTGCATTGGCATCTTCTAACCAGTTGCCTTGTGCTTCAAGTTTGATAGTCGGAAGTACATTGCTGCTCGTTGCTTCCGTGAGTTCTTCTGCTTGTGCATAGGTCAAACAGCTCATAGAAAGCCCAATCGCAATACTGAGTTGTTTGGCTTTAAATAATCTGCGATCCTGCAGATGAAGACGTGATGAAATCATTCTTTTGTGCGCAATCCATAATAAATAGCGCGGCTATCATATGCTGAACTTTGATGAAATTAAATAATAACCATTATCACTTATTGCAATTAAAACGCTAAAATTAATAGGCGAATTAAAGTCTTCTTAATGGATCACACAATAAAAAAGCCATGTTTAACATGGCTTTTTAGATGAATTTGAATGAAATCTGTTATTTAAGTTGAACAGTACCATTTGCATTCACAGTGATTTTAGATTCACCGCCAGCTACATCTTGCATTGGTGCATCAGCTGCTGCAAATTTTGCACTTTCTGCACGCATCATGACTGGGCGAGGGTAGTAGTTGCTGGTATTAATGTTTAAGTTAACCAAGTTATAACCTGACTTACTCCATGCTTGTGCTAATGATTGTGCACGCTGTTGAAAGTTTTTCGATGCTTCAACAATCAGCTCATTTTCCACTTTCTTACGTTGTGTGTCGGACACACTAAAGCCGATTGACTGCGTTTGGAAGTTCTGCTGTAGTTCACCAATCAACTGGCTCGCCGCTTTAAAGTCGGTACTTTCTAAATTAATTTCAGCACGACCACGCCATTCTTTTAACTTTTGGTTGTCATCGTTGTAAATTGGGTAGGTGGTTTGAGAACCTGTTTCGACTTTTACGCTTGGATATTTACGAGCTAAAGCTGTGGCTTGATTCATCAGCTGCGTAATTTGTGTAGCGAGTTCGGCAGGTTGTTTGTTACTACGTTCAATGTAAAGTGTTGCATTCATTAAATCATTAGATACTTGGCGTGTTGCCTCGGCCTGAACATTGACAATATTGTAGTTCAATTGGTTCTCAGACTGAGCAAAAACTGCTGAGCTAAATAAAGCACTAAGCGCGATTGCTGGGATGAAGAATTGACGCATTTTTATTCCTTTTTTATTTAGGAGGAGTTTTGCAACATTTGTAAAAAGCTTAAAGCCAATTTGTGGTGAATTTGCGAAAATATTGTGGTTCGATTGTAAAAAAAAGGTATAAAATATTTTTCAGAAAAACCTAGATAAATCTATTTATTTCAAAAACTTATTTTTCAACCAAGGTGAGTATTTTGAATTTTTGTGGCGAAGTTGAAAAATAAATAAATTCATCGGCTTTTCTTTACGTTGTCACACTATAAGAGGATAATTTAAGCTATGGTTTGGCATGATATATTTTTTTAGTAAATTTCTGGCAGATAATGTCCAAAAGCTGTTTATTTTATTGAAAATTTCTGTATCATCCGCCTCCTAGTTATGAAGTATCCAAACGCTATCTGACTAGATTTATAAAGCGCCGAGTCAAAGGACCAAAAGTCACCCGACTTATTTCTTTCAACCCATATCAGAGATGGTAATTCGATATGAGCGTTTCTTCTGTAAACCCTGCCACTAATACTACTAACGAATACTATTTGACTCGCCAAAGTCAGATGGAATCCAATGTTCGTAGCTATCCACGGAAATTACCGTTAGCGATAGCCAAAGCATTAGGCTGCTGGGTTACTGATGTTGAAGGTACAGAGTACCTCGATTGTTTAGCTGGGGCAGGAACATTGGCTTTGGGCCATAATCATCCTGCGGTAATTCAAAGTATTCAAGATACACTTGCAAGTGGTCTTCCTTTACATACTTTGGATTTAACGACACCTTTAAAAGATGCATTTACTGAAGCATTACTTGAACAATTACCAGGCGGTAAGGAAGAGTATTGTCTACAGTTCTGTGGTCCATCTGGTGCAGATGGCACGGAAGCAGCAATTAAATTAGCGAAGACGTATACCGGTCGTAGCACAGTGATTAGTTTCTCTGGTGGTTACCATGGTATGACGCACGGCGCTCTTGCAATGACAGGTAACCTGTCTGCGAAAAATGCTGTAAATGGTTTAATGCCAGGCGTTCAATTTATGCCGTATCCGCATGAATACCGTTGCCCACTTGGTTTAGGTGGTGAAGCGGGTGTGGATGCTTTGACTTATTTCTTTGAAAACTTCATTGAAGATGTTGAAAGTGGTGTAACCAAGCCAGCTGCTGTTATTCTTGAAGCAATTCAAGGTGAAGGCGGTGTGGTAACAGCGCCAACCAAATGGTTGAAAAAAATCCGCGAAGTGACTGAAAAGCACAACATTGTGTTGATTCTTGACGAAGTTCAAGCAGGCTTTGCACGTTCAGGCAAAATGTTCGCATTTGAACATGCGGGTATTGAACCTGACGTTGTTGTCATGTCTAAAGCCGTTGGTGGTAGCTTACCGCTTGCTGTATTGGGCATTAAACGTAAGTTTGATGCTTGGCAGCCAGCAGGCCACACGGGTACTTTCCGTGGTAACCAATTGGCAATGGGTACTGGTCTTGCAACGATCAAAACCATCAAAGAACAAAACCTTGCGCAAAATGCACAAGAACGTGGTGATTTCTTACAAGCTGAATTTAAAAAGCTTGCTCAAGAGTTCCCATGTATCGGTAACGTGCGTGGTCGTGGTTTGATGATTGGTGTTGAAATTGTTGATGAGCGTAAACCAGCGGATCATATGGGGTCTTTACCTGCAGATGGTCAACTGGCAGCAGCGATTCAAGCGGCATGCTTTAACAACAAGTTATTGTTAGAAAAAGGCGGTCGTAACGGTACAGTGATTCGTTTACTTTGCCCACTTATTATCACTCAAGCTGAATGTGAAGAAGTAATTGTTCGCTTTAAGAAAGCAATTGCTGAAGCACTTGTTGCAACTCGAGGCGCGTAATCATGGTTGATTTTGCAGAACACCGTAAGGCGTTACTCTGCAATGATGCTGCATCTATTGCTGACTACTCGTCAGCAATGGACCAAGCGACTAAAGCAGTTGCAGCATGGTTGCAAAACGACAAAATGTACACAGGCGGTAGCATTAAAGAGCTACGCAGTGCGATTGCATTTAATCCTTCTAAAGAAGGTTTGGGTGTACAAAAGTCACTTGAACGTATGGTTGAGCTTTTCTTAAACAAAAGCTTAAAAGTCCATCATCCGCACTCGCTCGCGCATTTGCACTGCCCAACTATGGTGACCAGTCAAATTGCTGAAGTGCTGATTAATGCAACGAATCAATCGATGGATTCGTGGGACCAAAGTCCTGCAGGTTCATTGATGGAAGTTCAGTTGATCGATTGGCTTCGTCAAAAAGTGGGTTATGGTGCAGGTCAAGCTGGTGTGTTCACTTCTGGTGGTACACAGTCAAACTTGATGGGTGTACTGCTTGCACGTGATGCATGTATTGCGAAAAACTGGAAAGATGAAAACGGTAATCCGTGGTCTGTACAGCGTGATGGCGTGCCAGGCGATGCGATGCGCAACGTCAAAGTCATTTGTTCTGAAAATGCACACTTCTCTGTGCAAAAGAACATGGCGATGATGGGCATGGGCTTCCAATCAGTCGTAACCGTTCCTGTGAACGAGAACGCGCAGATGGATGTGGATGCACTTGAAAAAACCATGGCTCACCTTCAAGCTGAAGGTAAAATCGTGGCATGTGTAGTTGCAACTGCGGGTACGACCGATGCAGGTGCAATTGATCCACTGAAGCAAATTCGTGAAATCACCAACAAATATGGCGCGTGGATGCACATCGATGCGGCGTGGGGTGGTGCTTTAATCCTATCGAACAATCATCGCGATATGTTGGATGGTATTGAGCTTTCTGACTCAATTACGCTGGATTTCCATAAGCATTACTTCCAAACCATCTCTTGTGGTGCGTTCTTACTAAAAGACGAGGCGAACTATCGTTTCATGCACTATGAAGCTGAGTATTTAAACTCTGCTTATGACGAAGAGCATGGCGTGCCTAACCTCGTGTCTAAGTCACTTCAAACCACACGTCGTTTTGACGCGTTGAAGCTTTGGATGACTGTTGAAGCGCTTGGTGAAGAACTGTATGGTTCTATGATTGACCACGGCGTTACTTTAACTCGTGACGTTGCTGATTATATCAATGCAACTGCCGGTTTAGAGATGTTGGTTGATCCACAATTTGCATCTGTATTGTTCCGTGTGGTTCCAGAAGGCTATCCAGTAGAATTGCTTGATACCTTAAACCAAAACGTTGCAGATGAATTGTTTGCACGTGGTGAAGCGAATATTGGCGTAACTAAAGTAGGTCAAAATCAATCATTGAAAATGACGACTTTAAGTCCAGTTGCGACTTTAGATAACGTGAAGAACCTGCTTGGTCTTGTCCTTGCAGAAGCGGATCGTATCAAAGGTCCAATCGCAGATGGAACCTATACACCTGCAATTGCTTAATCGATTGTTTGTGTTAAAAAAGGAGCTGATATCAGCTCCTTTTTTTATGTGTTGTAAATATTAAAATGGATAACATCTATTGGCTAAGCATCTAATTTTAACTATGTTGGAGATGCTTTATTTTTCTATGAAGTAGTTTTCGATATCTGCTTGAACTATGATTTTCAGGAAAATGAGCTTTAATGCTTAAGACTAAAGCTAAATATTCGGGTTTTTGATTTCCTTCACGAATTTTCAAGTTAAAGGTATGACCTGCACGACAGGTAAGTCCTTGTCATAATCCCGGAAAATTGGGGTAAATAAACGTGTTTTACTAGCTGTCATGGGAAATGTCGCACTGATATGACTTACCATGCTTCTTACGAAAAATGAATGGTTAAGGCGGCAGTAAGGGGAGGAGAAACCCAAAATCTCCTTCTTTGAGCTATCTTTTAGAAAAAAGATAAAGCAGTGTCGTCAGAAATACCCATTATTCGGACAAATATTTCTAAAAATAAGAAAAGTACCTGAGTCTAAAAGTCATAAATTTGCTCTCGTATTTGAGATGAGCATGCTATTTTTCAGTAATAAATAAGGGATAAAAGGTAAAAATTAAGACCTAAATGACGCTCAATTTTCTAAATATGACACCACTCATTTGTCATTTATAGGTTATGAAATTCTGACAAATGGCGAAAATTTATATGGATTCTGCATATGGGTATACGCAAATTTTTATAGATTAGAAGGGCTATTCAATGTTAAAGAAATCAAAGTCTATGGAGTTCTTTTTTGCTTTATGTATTGATTCTAAATGTGTTTTATTTTTTATAAAAGCGTAAAAGATGTTGATGTAAAATGAACTACGTACTCGTGTTATATCAAAATAAGGAAAATTCTTTAGGTGTTTAAACTGGGTGAAATTGAACAAAGTGTAACGAATCATGGACAAATAAAAATAAACATCATGAAAGTGTCACAATGCTGTAACTTGCTTGTCATATTCTGAAATCAAAATGCAGTTATCCAAAAAAGTACAAGACTGAATAAAAAGTGGCGTACTCCAAAATGTTTAATATGTGAGATAACAAATATGCGCTTAAACCATATCGCACTTGCAGTAGTAGTTTCTGGGGCAGCTGTAGCAACCACGGCAAACGCAGCTCGTGACACAATCCAAATTGCGGGTTCTTCAACAGTTTTACCGTATGCAAGTATTGTTGCTGAAGAGTTTGGCAATACCTTTCCACAATTTAAAGCACCCGTTGTTGGTTCTGGCGGTTCTTCAGGTGGCTTAAAACAGTTCTGTAATGGTGTGGGCGATAACACAATTGATATCGCAAACGCATCTCGTAAAATTAAAGATACAGAATTAGCTGCTTGTAAGAAAGCTGGTGTGAACCAAGTGATCGAAATCAAAATTGGTTATGACGGTATTGTGTTCGCTTCAAATGCAAGCAAAGCAGCATACAAATTACGTCCACAGCACGTCTATGCAGCTTTAGCAGCGCAGTTACCATCTAACGGTAAAATGGTTGCAAACCCATATACACGTTGGAACCAAATTGACAAAAGCCTTCCAAACGAACCAATCACTTTAGTGATTCCAGCATCAAACCACGGTACACGTGAAGTGTTCCAAGAAAAAATGGTTGATGCAGGCTGTGAAACTTATGCAGCAATCAAAGCAATGGATAAAGATGCACAAAAGAAAGCATGTTCAACTTTCCGTAAAGACGGCAAAGTGATTGAGATTGCGGGTGACTACACTGAAACTTTAGCGCGCTTAAAAACGTCGCCTAGCGCAGTGGGTGTGTTTGGTTTAGGTTTCTATGACCAAAACCGTGACAAGTTACGCGTAGCGACAGTGAACAATGTTGCACCATCTGAAAAGACGATTTTGAATGGTTCGTACCCAGTTTCTCGCCCATTATTCTTCTACGTAAAAGGCGAGCACTTGAAATCAATCAAAGGCTTAAAAGAATATACTGAATACTTCATCAGCAAGAAAGTATCAGGTAAAGGTTCTAAGCTTGAGCGTGCTGGTTTGATCTCAATGTCAGACAAAGAGCGTGCAGCAGTTCTTGCGAACTTCAAAGCAGGCAAAGCGGTTAAATAATTAAGTGTAGAAACAGTCAACGGTAGGCAAGTCCTACCTTTGACGTTTTTTACTAGGATTAAGTTTTTTCAAATAATGAAAATTGAAAGAACCGTGGAGAATACATGAATCTGCTACTTATAGGTGTGTTATTGGCACTGATCGCCATAGCCTATCAAATGGGCTTAAGTCAGAGCCGTAACTTAGCAGGTAAGGGAAATAATTCTGCAAAATTACACTCACGTCCGGGGTATTACGGTGCGTTAGTGGCTTTGTGGTGTGGTATCCCTGCTTTTTTAATTTTGATTGTTTGGAATATTGTTGAACCAAATGTTTTGAATCATGTGGTGTTAAATCACGTGCCAGCACAGGTCGCTGCAACTTTAGATGCTGCTAGTACAGATGTGTTGATCAACCGTGTGGAAGCGATTGCCTCAGGTTTTGGTGTAACAGATACACCAGCCCCGTATGAGCTTGCTGCAGC
This sequence comes from Acinetobacter sp. MF4642, assembly GCF_002018925.1. Lineage (NCBI taxonomy): Bacteria > Pseudomonadati > Pseudomonadota > Gammaproteobacteria > Moraxellales > Moraxellaceae > Acinetobacter > Acinetobacter sp. MF4642. The sequence continues at coordinate 27,933 of NZ_MVON01000031.1, read as the reverse complement.
GGAGCAACTGGCGAAGTTTCAAAGCATTGGTACATTTGCAAAAATTGCAGTTGTGATTTGTGCGGCGTTGGCAGGTTTAGTCGCTGCGAAAAAGCGCATTGCAACTCAGTTCCGTGCTCGTAACCAAGTTGAAAAAACCATCAATGTTGCACTTGCCCTCTGTTCTGGTGTCGCGATTCTAACTACGATTGGTATCGTGATGTCGATGTTCAGCGAGGCGATGCGATTCTTCCACTTTGTGAGTCCACTCGACTTTTTCTTCGGCACAGAATGGAACCCTGGCTTTAGTACTTCAGGTAGTGCAGACGGCAGCTATGGTTTGCTTCCGCTACTTTGGGGCACCTTAATGGTCAGTGGTATTGCACTCTTAGTTGCAGTCCCTGTGGGTTTAATGATCGCAATCTATCTTGCTGAATATGCATCTTCTGGTTTCCGCTCATGGGCAAAACCAACCATTGAAGTGCTCGCAGGGATTCCAACCATTGTTTACGGTGTATTTGCACTGATGATCATTGGCCCATTCTTTAAAATGCTTGGTGAATCCGTTGGTTTACACATCAACGCAACCAGTGCACTCACTGCTGGTTTCGTCATGGGTATCATGATTATTCCTTTCGTTTCATCGCTGTCTGATGACATTATCACGCAGGTGCCACGTGCATTACGTGATGGCTCATTAGGTTTAGGTGCGACAAAGTCTGAAACCATTCGTCAGGTGGTGATACCAGCAGCACTTCCGGGCATTATCGGTGCGTTCTTGCTTGCAGCATCACGTGCCATCGGTGAGACCATGATTGTGGTGCTTGCAGCAGGGAACAGTCCTTTACTGCATGCCAATCCACTTGAAGCTATTTCAACTGTGACCATTACCATCGTAAACCAATTGACAGGTGATACTGACTTTGCAAGCCCACAAGCTTTGGTGGCATTTGCATTGGGTCTGACACTCTTTGTGATTACGCTTGGTTTGAACATTGTTGCACTGTACATCGTGCGTAAATATCGTGAGCAATACGACTAATGACGACTTCTAATAGCACAGCAGATCAAGTATTTGATCCACAACTTGCGGCAGAATTACGAGAAAAGCGTAAGCAAACGATCAGTAATTCATTGGCAAAACGTCACCGTAAAGAAAAAACCTTTCGTTTCTTTGGTTTCTCAGCAGTGATTGCAGGTTTATTCTTTGTCGCGCTACTTTTTGGCAGTATTTTATCGAAAGGCTTACCTGCTTTTTGGCAAAGTAGCATGAGTTTACCCGTGTACTTTGACCCTGCCATTATTACGACAGGTGCAAAACCTGTACAGCGTTCAGGCGAATCTCCAGCACAGTTTGAGGAGCGTTTTATTGCTTGGCAAACTGAAATGGGCATGGTGGATTGGGATGCTTTAATCGTGAATGCCATGATTGCAAAAGATCCAGCACTTGCTTCTAAACGCGATGATTTGGCTTCTTTGTACACTAGTTCTGAAGCATATCGCTTACGTGATATGGTGATGAAAGATCCATCATTGGTCGGTAAGAAAGAAGACATTAAAGTGCTTGCCGATGCAAACGTTGATGTGTGGCTCGCAGGAAATATTGACCGTAGTTTGCCTGATGAACAGCAACAGTTGAGCCCAGAAGTTCGTCAACTTGCCGATGAAATGAAAGCTTCAGGGGTAATGGAAAATACTTTCAATACCAACATCTTCGTCAGTCCAGACTCTCGTAGTTCTCCTGCAACTTCAGGTTTAGCAGGGGCATTCATGGGGTCGCTGTTCATGATGCTGATCGTGATCATTATTTCGATTCCAATTGGTGTGGCATCTGCAATTTATCTTGAAGAATTTGCGCCTAAAAACTGGATCACTGATGTCATTGAAGTCAACATTAATAACCTTGCGGCTGTACCATCAATTGTCTTTGGTTTGCTCGGTGCTGCGATCTTTATTGGGTGGATGCATTTACCGCTTTCTGCGCCATTGGTCGGTGGTTTGGTACTGAGCTTAATGACTTTACCAACGGTGATTATTACGACACGTGCATCGTTGAAAGCTGTACCACCTTCAATTCGTCAGGCCGCTTTAGGGCTAGGTGCTTCACGTGTACAAACCGTATTCCATCACGTTTTACCACTTGCACTACCAGGGATTCTAACGGGTGCAATTATTGGTGTAGCACAAGCATTAGGTGAGACTGCACCGCTGTTATTAATTGGTATGAGTGCATTTGTTGCAAGTGTACCTACAACTCCATTTGATCAATCGAGTGCTTTACCTGTACAGATTTTCTTGTGGCAAGGTAATGAGCTGCGTAACTTCTTCGAAGGACGTACAGCGGCTGCGATTATTGTTCTGCTTGCAATGATGATTGGACTCAACAGTATTGCAATTTGGTTACGTAAGAAATTTGAAGTCCGTTGGTAAGTGAGGGCAAAATATGAATACCGTTGTTAAAAATTCCTTAGATCAGGATCAAACAGTGAATCAAGAACACACTCAATTTACAAACCCGAATACGACCTCAGGTCAGCAGGGTACTTCTTTTGTGTCGCAGTTTGATACACAGACTTCTGCTAAGAAAGATCAGGCACAAGGACAAGTCAAACTCAGCACTTCAGATGTACATGTTTACTATGGCGAAGCTGAAGCGATTAAAGGGATTGATCTGAATATCTACGAAAATGAAGTGATTGCATTTATTGGGCCATCGGGCTGCGGTAAATCGACCTTCTTACGTACTTTGAACCGTATGAACGACACCATTGATAGCTGTCGTGTGACGGGTAAAGTGATGTTGGATAATCAAGATATTTATGATCCAAACCTAGATGTGGTACTGCTTCGCGCTCAAGTAGGTATGGTATTTCAGAAACCAAACCCATTCCCAAAGTCAATTTTTGATAACGTGGCTTATGGCCCTAAACTGCATGGTTTGGCGCGTGATAAGTATGACTTAGAAGAAATTGTAGAAAACAGCTTACGTAAAGCGGGCCTTTGGGACGAAGTCAAAGACCGTTTAAACCAACCAGGCACGGGCTTGTCGGGTGGTCAGCAGCAGCGTTTATGTATTGCACGTACCATTGCGGTAAGTCCAGAAGTGATTCTGATGGATGAGCCATGTTCAGCGCTTGACCCGATCGCAACAGCGAAAGTGGAAGAGCTTATTTCTGAGCTTTCAACGCAGTATACGATTGCGATTGTAACGCACTCAATGCAACAGGCTGCACGTGTATCAGACCGTACCGCTTACTTCCATTTAGGTGACTTGATTGAAGTGAACTCAACCGAGAAAGTCTTCACTCAGCCAGATCATCAGTTAACTGAAGCCTATATTACAGGTCGTTTCGGTTAATACGCACAACTTGAAATATTTGAAAAAACAGAGCCTAAGTGCTCTGTTTTTTATGAGCGAGCATTTGGTTTGGTGATTAAATAGCCATGATAATGGGCATTGTGTATTGCAGTCATATTGGACAATAGATGCGAAGATGTGCTGTCTGAGATATTGACTCATCTTATAAATGATTAAATGTGAAAGATAACGCATTACAGAATAAAACAAAAAATGGCTATTGAAAAAAAATGCCATTGACCTAATCTAGGTCATATACCGACGTATTATTTTAGAGAATATAATTTCTATGTTATTTCATTTACCGAAACTTCCCGCTGAAATTCGAATTACACATTTAAATGCGCGTATTAATGAACAACGTAAAAAAATAGCGCAAACAACAGCCTCTAAACTAGAGTTACTGCAACTGACTCAGCAGTTAGCGAAAGAGTCACGTCATCGTAAAAAGGCCAATCAAAAAGTTTATATTCTAGATTTTAAAGGCGATACTGCGGCAACATCGGTAGAAAGTTTACGTGAAGAAATTACCTTGATTTTAGCGACAGCCAAAGCAGGGCGTGATCGCGTTGTGGTACGTCTAGAAAGCCCAGGCGGTATGGTGCATGGTTATGGTTTGGCTGCTGCACAATTGGTTCGTTTACGTGATGCAGGTTTCAATCTCACGATCTGTGTCGATAAAGTTGCAGCGAGTGGTGGTTATATGATGGCATGTATCGCCAATCAGATTATTGCTGCACCTTTTGCAGTTGTCGGTTCAATTGGTGTGGTCGCGCAAGTTCCTAATTTTAATCGTCTGCTAAAAGAACATAATATCGATTTTGAGCTGTACACAGCAGGACAATATAAACGTACAGTGACAATGTTTGGTGAAAACACAGCAGATGGTAAGGCGAAGTTTGAAGAAGAGTTACAACAGACACATGTGTTGTTTAAACATTTTGTTGAAAAATACCGTCCACAACTCAATGTTGAGAAAGTAGCGACAGGTGAGCATTGGTATGGGCAAGATGCTTTAGATTTGAATTTGGTCGATCAGTTACAAACTTCAGATGCTTATTTGCTTAATTTGCTGACCGATCATGATGTTTATGTCATCTCAACGCGTAAGAAACCGACTTTAGGTGAGAAGTTAGGCTTACAAGCAGCGCAAATGGCAGATGCTTTAGTGCCAGCAGTCATGAATAAAGTGATGGAAACCTTAACTAAAACCAACGCAAACTTGGTGCAAATGCGTGATCCAAAACTTTAATTTCTAGTTGATCAATTCATTTCAAAAAGTCTGGTTCCAAAATATGCCAAAAGCAATTTTAGAACCAGACTTTTTTGGCTTAAGCCAAGTACGCTTTAATCATTTTCACTAGACGTTCAATCAGTTGATCCGCCTGATCTTTGGTAATATTCAAGGTCGGCAGTAAACGCACCACAGAACCCGCAGTAACGTTAATGATGGTGTGGTATTCATCACGAGCGATGTTGACCAAGTCACCACATGCTTTTGGTAGCTCCACACCAATCATCAAACCAAAGCCACGGACAATCACATTTTGATCGGCAAGTTGGTTACGCAGTTGTTCTACGATGTAAGCACCTTGTTCAGCCACATTTTGAACGATGTTTTCTTTTTGCATAATGTCGATGATGGTATATACCACACGCGAACCCAATGCTGAGCCACTATACGTTGAACCGTGGTTACCCGCGGTCAGAACACCTACACCACGACCTTGAGTCATCACCGCACCAATGGGGAAGCCATTGCCTAAACCTTTGGCAGTGGTAAGTACATCAGGAATGATGTTGGTGTGTTGGTAGGCAAAGTATTCACCTGTACGGCCATTACCAGTTTGAACTTCGTCCAACATCATCAGCCAGTTATGCTGATTACAGATCTGACGAATCTCTTCCAAGTAGCTAAAGCCTTGCGGAGCAGTGTTGACCCCACCTTCGCCCTGAATTGGTTCGACAAAGATTGCGACAATGTCAGGATGATTGATTGCAGCTTCTTCAATGGCTTCAATGTCGCCGAATGGGACACGAATAAAACCTTCAACCAATGGGCCAAAGCCTTCTTGGACTTTTTTGTTGCCTGTTGCTGATAACGTTGCCATGGTACGCCCATGGAATGAGTGCTCTGCAACAATGATTTTTGGATTGGCAATGCCTTGCATGTAGCCAAATTTACGGGCAATTTTGATTGCACCTTCATTGGATTCTGCACCACTGTTTGAAAAGAACACTTCTTCCATGCCAGCAACTTCAGCAAGTTTTTGTGCTGCAGCCGTTTGCCAAGGCACTTCAAACAAGTTACTGGTATGAATGAGCGTTGCCGCTTGTTCTGCAATCGCTTCCGCAATGACAGGATGAGCATGGCCTAAACCACAGACTGCAATGCCCGTTAGCGCATCAAAGTATTCAGTACCATCCTCAGTGTACAGATAAGAGCCTCGACCTCGGACAAAGCTGATCGGCTGACGGCCAAATACTGGCATCAAATGAGAGGGTTGATCAGTTTGTACAGGAGCAAGGGTAATGTTATTCATGACTAACTCTTATCTGTTAGAGGGTAAGTGAAATCCAATATTAAGCAATTATGCTTGTAGTTTTAAAGCCTAAATCTAAATAAAAGTCGAAATATTGCTTTAGGCATACTGTTTTTCTACGTTTTGGGTATAATGCGGGTTAGATTAGTTGAGGATTGATCAATGACTGAACAAGCACGCGATACCGAAGCGTTAATTCGTGACCAAATTGCAAAACACGCTGTACTTCTTTATATGAAAGGCACCCCACAGTTTCCACAATGTGGTTTCTCTGCACGTGCTGTAGAAGCGCTTAGTCAAATTGGTCGTCCGTTTGCTTATGTGAATATTCTTGAAAATCCAGATATTCGTGCTTTGTTACCACAAATTGCAAACTGGCCTACATTCCCACAGTTATGGATCAACGGTGAGTTGATTGGTGGTAGTGACATTATTCTAGACATGTTCCAAAAAGGTGAATTACAACCTTTAGTTGAGCAGCATAGTCCAGCACCTGAAGCTTAATCTTCAGTTGTAAAAAAAGCGCCATTGAGGCGCTTTTTTTTGTTTGAGGGAAAGGGTTAATCCGCTGTAGTTACTGTGCTTATGGCTTCAGAAGTGTGTTCCGATGCATTTTCAGTTGCAACGGTCTTCTTTTCAGCTTTTGCCTTTTTTTTGTCCTTCTTCTTTTTTTTCTTTTTCTTCGGCTCTTCTTCAAACTCAGCACCATCTTCAATGGCTTGCCAATAATCTAGCTGATCCATCACCGCTGCATAAATGGACTTCTTGGTATAGCGTCCTTTCTTGTCTAAAGTGCCGACTGGTCGAGCCATAAGTAGTTCAAGCGCTTGATCAATCGTATCTATAGCATGAATGTGGAACTGGCCATTTGAAACCGCTTCAATCACGTCTTTACGTAACATTAAATGCTGCATATTTTGGCGTGGAATAATCACACCTTGCTTACCAGTTAAACCTTGAAGTTTACATGCATCAAAGAAACCTTCAATTTTCGCATTGACACCACCAATTGGTTGAACTTGACCCAATTGGTTCATTGAGCCAGTAATCGCCCAAGACTGATCAATCGGTAGCTGACTAATTGCAGAGATTAAAGCGGAGAGTTCTGCAACCGTGGCGCTATCACCATCGACTTGACCATAGCTTTGTTCAAAAGCAAGCGCGGCAGAGAAGTGTAGGGTTTGTTCACGACCAAAGTGTGCTTTTAAGAACGATGACATCAGAAGCACACCTTTCGCATGCAGAGAGCCACCGAGCTCGACACTACGCTCAATATCCAGAATATCACCACCGCCTTGATACACAGAGGCTGTTAAACGTGATGGTAAGCCAAACTCAACATCTGCATAGTGAATGACCGAAAGTGCATTAATTTGACCGAGACGGTGTCCGCGCGTTTCGATGAGCTGTGTACCACGTGACAAATCCTGCCAATAGAGCTCACGTAAATAGCCTAAGCGATATTTACGATGATCTAATGCCATATTAATGTGTTGATCCGAGACCATTTTATCGCCTGATTGGAAGGCGTGATGATGTGCCTCACGAATCAAATCACCCAATGTGAGGGCATGTAGAGATAAGGAGCTTTGATCTTCGGCTTGACGGCTAGAATCAGTCAAAAGTGCAGAAAGCGCAGATCGATCGAAAGGAAGTAATTTATCGGCTTGTACATAGTCTGCAATCAGTTGCATATAGGCTTGTTCATTCACCTCATTACGCTGCAACGTATCAGTAAAGTCGGCACGGATTTTAAAGACACTGCCAAGCTCAGGCTCTACTTCGAGTATTTCATAGTAAATTTCAGGCTCAGCCAGTAAAACTACTTTCAAATTCAGCGGGATTGCCTCAGGTTCAATTGAGATACTTCCTGTCAGTGTCAACATATGCTCAAGTGAAGAAAGTTTTAATTGGCCTGATTTTAAAGCACGTTTTAGACCTTGCCATGCATAAGGCTGTTCAAGCAGTTGTTCTGCTTCTAACATTAAAAAACCACCATTGGCTTTATGCAATGTCCCTGGGCGGATTAGGGTAAAATCTGTAGTAATGGTGCCATGTTGAGTCAGTTGCTCTACGTGGCCAAGCAAATTGTAGTGAGTTGGGAAGTCTTCAAAAATAACCGGTGCACCAGCATTGGGTTTATGCGACACAATCACATTGGCTTGATAGCGCGAAGGGATACGACTAAACAGGCCGGGGGTAAAGTCATCTTCTTCTTGTTCGAGCACCACCTCGACATTGTTAATAATGTCTTCAGCATAATATTTTAAATAGTCTTTTAAGCCTTCAACCTCAGCAAACTTAGTCAGTAACTGTTCGACTTTAGGTAATAAAACTTGCTTGGCAATATCTCGGTTCAATACTTGAACTTTATCGCGGGCATCTTCCTCCAAGTCACCTAAATGCATGCCTAAACGCTCAAGTTTTTTATCCATGTGGCGTATATTGGCATTAATTTCAGAACGTTCTTTAGAGCTTAACGCATTGATGTCGGCCTGCGTCATTTCTAATACTTTATCGTCTACATACTGGACAGGGATAAAGCAGTGCTCATCATTCCGAGAGATCAGTTTGAGGTCGAGTTCTTCACCTTCTTGAGTCAATTCAATCAAGGCTTGCTGCTGAACGTCACCCGTTTGTTGGCGAATGGCTTCTATACGGTTGTGGTAGGTTTCAGCAGTAAAGCGGCGCTCAAGTTGCTTTAAAGTGGTTTGCCATGTTTGATGTAACATGGTTTGAAATTTTACTGCCTGACCCGCAGGTAATTCTAAAGCAATCGGTTGACGTGGGCTTTTAAAATTATAAACGTAAACCCAATCGTTTGGTGTCGGCATATTTTTGGCGTGTTGCTGGAGTAAACGTTTGACCATGGTGCGCTTGCCCAAGCCAGCTGTCCCTACGGCAAAGATGTTATAGCCAGAGTAAGGTAAGGAAATGCCTGCTTCAACTGAAGCACGTGCACGGTCTTGCCCTAAAAAATTATTGAGCGGTTTAATACGACGCGTTGAGGCTGGAATCTTATCCAGAGCAGGGGTGTGCGTCAGTTGCTCTGCTTGAAGTTGTGTCTTTGCTAAGGTCGTTTGAATTTCGGGTTGGTCAAATGCTGAACTAAGGTTGTTTTCTGGATTTTCTTGACTATTTAATGCGGGCGGTACAGATATAGAAGAGCTCATTTGATCGTGTTTTTGGGTCACTTTGAAATCCGAAACTAAAGATTGCGTTAGAAACTTAAAGGTATACAGGTTTAATGCAAAAGATCAAGCAAAGTCGCAGTGTTTGTCGACAAAAATAGAACATTGATTTTATAAATCAGGTTGAAACAAATTGTATTAAGGGTTTGAATAGCAGCATTGGTTTTAAGACAACAAAAACGTAATGACAACACAATCTTCAGGATGGAAATCCGCCTTTACTGCATTTTTAGATCGCCGTGCGTTGATCATGCTGTTTTTGGGTTTCTCAGCAGGTATTCCAATCCTGTTAATTTTCTCGAGCTTATCTTTATGGTTAGGTGAGGCAGGTATCGATAAGAGCGCTGTGACTTTTTTTAGTTGGGCAGCTCTGGGTTATTCATTCAAATTTGTTTGGGCCCCTTTGGTTGATGAATTACCTGTACCGGTGCTGACCAAGTTATTGGGTCGTCGCCGTGCGTGGTTATTGATCGCGCAACTCTTAATTATCTGTGCCATTTCTATCATGGCTTTTTCAGATCCGTCTCTTGGTCAGAGCTATCTTTACCAAATGGCTGCGGGTGCTGTGCTTTTAGGTTTTTCTGCTGCGACACAAGATATTGTGATTGATGCCTATCGTATTGAGCTTGCAGAAACGCAAATGCAAACGGTATTGGCTTCAACCTATAACGCAGGCTACCGCATCGGCATGATCGTTGCGGGTGCAGGTGCGTTATTTTTAGCAGCTTATTTGGGTACAGCCAAGGGCAACTATATTTATGAGGCGTGGAAGTGGACGTATTTGGCAATGGCGGCGGTCATGTTGGTCGGGATCGCAACCACTTTATGCATACGTGAGCCACAAGTTGATCGGGTACGTAAAGAATATAAACGAGTAGATTATTATCGTTTAGTGGCAGTTTTCTTTGTGTCTGTAGTGAGTTTTGTACTGAGCTATATTTATTCAGGCAAGCTCACAGAAATGTTGATTCAGCTCTGGTCGATCAAAGATAGTTTTGCACTGTTTTGTTTTGAAGCTTTACGTTTTATTGGCTCTGGTGCGGTTGCATTTGTGGTGGGTTCAAGCCTTGTCAAAATGGGCGCTGTGAACAAGCAAATGGCCTATGAAACATGGGTGAATCCTGTTGCTGACTTTTTTAAGCGTTATGGCGTGAAATTGGCGTTGGTATTGCTATTGTTGATTGGTTTTTACCGTATTTCCGATATCATTGCAGGTGTGATCTCCAATGTGTTCTATCAAGACTTAAACTTTACCAAAGAGCAGATTGCTGAAGCGGTGAAAGTTTATGGGGTGATTTTTAGTTTGGTTGGTGGTTTTTTAGGAGGACTACTGGCGCAGCGTATGAACATCATGAAGTTGATGTTTGTCGGGGCAATCTTGGCCAGTTCAACCAATCTTATTTTTATTGGTTTGGTCAAATCAGGACAACCTTTAAATGATGTTGTGATCAATGTTGGTGAGCAAAGTTTCAAAACTCAAGCGGATGAGACAGGTGCATGGACAATTAAGGTTCCTGTTAAGCAGCTTCAGGCAAATCAAAGTCTAACTGCAACGGCCAGTTTTCAAAATGATACTTCACAGCCTGTCTCGGTCACATTGCCTTATATTAGTCAACCGGGTGCATCTACGGCATTGCTCTTGCTTCCGATCACGGCTGATAATGTGATTGATCAACGAGAGTCTGAAGGAAGTATCGTGGTACGAGGTCAATACCTTGCAACACTGGCTGAAAACCAAAGTATTAAATTGAGCTTAGATGGTCAAAGTTTTGATGCAAAGTTAGACAAAGAAGGTGTGTTTAGCGCGGCAATCCCTGCTCAACTGCTTCTTGATTCAAACTCTAAAAAGCTGAATGCCATATTGATGCAAAATGAGCGTGCGCAACAACACACTGCGCTGAATTATCAGGTGGATCCCGCAGCTGCAAAATCTGTAACTTTAGATGTTGATCTTCAACCGATTAATTTGAATAAAGCAGTTGATGGACAGTTAGAAGTTAAAGGGAAGGTGATTAAAGAATATAGTTCAAACTGGCTGTATTTTGCGATTATTGTCGATAACTTGGCATCAGGTTTAGCTGGTGCTGCATTTATTGCATTTCTATCAAGTTTGACCAGCGTATCTTTTACTGCGGTTCAGTATGCGATTTTTAGTTCATTGATGACTTTAACACCCAAAATTCTAGGTGGTTATTCAGGGACAATTGTGTCTAATATTGGCTATCCAAATTTCTTCTTGCTGACCACACTCATTGGAATTCCCATTTTAATCCTAGTGGTCTGGGTGGCGAAACTTCTACGAGAGCATGCCGCTGAACAAAGTTAAAGCATCGACTTGTCTCGAATTAAAAAAGTAGCTCTTGTGGCTACTTTTTTATGGTTGAGGTTTGAAATATAGGACGGTTTTGCCTATATTGGTGGCTGAGAATAAATCATGAGGAAAATCCAATGCGCATGCTACATACCATGCTACGTGTAGGCAATTTAGAACAATCTTTGGCGTTCTATACTGAAGTGCTTGGTATGACTTTACTTCGTAAGCGTGATTACGAAGAAGGTCGTTTTACTTTGGCATTTGTGGGTTATGGTGATGAAGAAAATCATACGGTTTTAGAGCTGACACATAACTGGGATACGGACAGCTATGAATTAGGTAATGCTTACGGTCATATTGCCATTGCTGTAGATGATGCTTATAAAGCTTGTGAGGACATCAAAGCGCGCGGTGGTAATGTCGTGCGTGAAGCCGGACCAATGAAGGGTGGCGTAACGGTTATTGCCTTTGTAGAAGATCCAGATGGCTATAAAATTGAACTGATTCAACAAGATAATAATGCACGTAATAACTAAGCCGTTATTAGGTCATATGCAACGTGTATGTACAGTATTAATTAAAAAAATATTGAACATATCCTGTAAAAGCTAGCTTTATTTATATAGCTCAGTAAGATGAATTTACCCAAAGGTAAATTAGTCGCTGGGCTTTTTCATTTTTAGAGGAATGACAGGATGTTGGTATGTTGAAATTATTGGCACTCGATCGGTTTACGTTATTGCTATTTGTTATGGTGCTCTTAGCCAGCTTTGTCCCTGTTTCAGGTCAAGCTGCCAGTGTATTTGGTGTACTGACGACGGTCGCGATTGCGATATTATTCTTTTTGCATGGCGCTAAACTATCCCGTGAAGCCGTGATTCAGGGCATGATGCATTGGAAACTCCACGCGTTGGTTTTTGCATTTACCTTCATCCTTTTTCCTGTTTTAGGTTTGCTTGCTAAACCTGTATTGGTACCACTACTTGGGCAGGAGTTGTATTGGGGCTTTTTGTTTATGTGCTTTTTGCCATCGACAGTACAGTCTTCAATTGCGTTTACTTCGGTCGCGCAAGGCAATGTGGCTGGGGCGGTATGTAGTGCTTCATTCTCGAATTTGATCGGGATGTTTATTACCCCTGTGATGGTGGCCTTTTTCATTTTGGGGCAATCAGAGCATGGTTTTGATCCAACCTCGTCCATTCTTCAAATCACCTTATTGCTGTTGGTTCCCTTTGTCCTTGGACAGCTACTTCGACCATATGTCTTTCCGTATATGCAAAAAATGCCAAGCATCGTCAAAGCATTCGATCAGGGATCGATATTAATGGTGGTGTACGGTGCTTTCAGCGGTGCTGTGGTGGCCGGTCTATGGCAAGAGGTGAGTGTTGGTACTTTAATTCTATTGATCATTGTGTGTTCGGTCTTATTGACGATTATTATGTTACTTGGATTGTTTTTACCACGTTGGTTGGGCTTTAACCGTGCCGATCAGAAAACCATTTTTTTCTGTGGTTCAAAAAAAACTTTAGCCAGTGGCGTTCCAATGGCACAGATTCTTTTTATTGGGCAGCCTTTGGGAATGATTGTTTTACCGATTATGATTTTTCATCAAATCCAGCTGATGGTGTGTGGGATTATTGCTAACTATTGGGCTAAGCAATCTGAAATTGAAACGAAAGAATAATTGGCTATCTGATATTATATCTCGTATAATATTTGCCACTTGTTGTGCTTAGCTCTGACGGTATCCGTCTCGGTGGGCCAAAAGAATGGTCTGTTATGGTGTTGATCTGCAACTTAATTTAATTAAGTGGCCCTTTCCTCAATTTTGAGAGTGATCAATTGCGATGACAGCAAAACCTTCTTTAATTTTTATGGAGTAATCGACGATGCGCGCCGATATTCACCCAAAATACCAAACTTTAGTTGCTACATGTTCTTGCGGTAACGTAATCGAAACTCGTTCAGCACTTGGTAAAGAAACTGTTTACCTAGACGTATGTTCAGCTTGCCACCCATTCTACACTGGTAAGCAAAAGAACGTTGACACTGGCGGTCGTATCGACAAGTTCAAACAACGTTTTGCTGGCATGTCACGTTCTATCAAACGCGACTAATAGCAAAAGAAAAAAACGGGCATTTGCCCGTTTTTTTATGCCTATGATTTTGATACAGAGTCATAGGGCTGCTAGTTAGACCATATAGTAAAAAGACCCCCATATAGAGGCCTTAAAATTTAGAGCCTAGTATCCAAGGTTTAACTTTTACTGATCCTGCACATCAATCAAATGATCAAGTTTCTTCTGGAAATAATCGCCTTGAATAAAGCGGGCATCGACATTCCACGCATTGGCAAACGACGTCATATCATTTAGATCACGCAGCATAATTTGAATGTTTTTCAATTGATGATATACCGCAACTTTTTCTTGCAGCTCTTCCGTGTTGGCGTCGTTACTGAGCATTCGAGTTAAGTTTTCATGTAAAGTGAGATTGTTGATATCGAGCTGACGTAGGATAGATTCACTATAAATGCTATTACCAAAGTCACGAATCGAAACTTCAGCACCATATTGGCGAAGCTGGGCAATGTATTTTTGCGCTTCAGCAATGTTTTGGCTGATATCATCCTCAGAGAACTGAAGGGTAATTGGGTGACTTAACTTACTGCGTACAATGGTAATCAGTTTGGCGATAAATTCAGGGAAAGAGCGGTCATTCAACAGTACGGCTTTGTTTAAGTTTACAATCAACTTTGCTTCAGGATACTGAGTGATAAAATTGTGTAGCTGTTTACACGATTCAACTAAAATCCAGCGGTCAAGTTTAATAGACAGTTCGTGATCTTCACTTAACTCTTTGAGGCTCGATATATCTTTCCACGTATTACCATAAATAAAGCCACTGGTGACCTCATAGGTGTATAAATTAGTGTCTTCTTTGTCGTAAAGCTGTTGATATTTAAGATGAATCTCGCCACGTTCTAATGCAAGATGTAAGGCTTTAAGTACCGTAGGTTCATTTGCTGTTTTTTGAATGTCTAAAGTATCGCTGACTGTTGGATTAATCAACTCAATCACAGGCATGTCAATACTGGCTTTCTGCTCAATTTCGCAATCGTCTTGATTGGTCGGTAAAGCGGTTTTAAAGGCTGAGCACAATAAGTTTTCAAACTGATCTTGATTTGAAATTTCACCTTTCAATAAAGTATAGCCAATGCGTAAATTTACTGGATAGCTATTGTTTTCTACCGTGATGAGCTGTGGTTTGGTGAGCGCATTTAACGCAATCAGCTTAGATTCAAGTTTGGCCTGTGATTCTGCTTGGAATAAACCAACGATGGTTTGCCCACCCGCCTTAAACAGAGGAATATGAGTCTGTTCATTTAAAAAGCTGTAAATATTGTTAAAATAATCACGCGTAGTTGCCCAGTTGGCTTTAAAAATTTCATCTGGACAAGAGTTGAGTGCAAAGCTAACCAAAGCATTCTGATCAGAAGGCTGTTTGGTCATAGCGCGGTTAATTTGTTGATACGTATTAGGTTTTATTACGTGTTTTTCAGTGTTGACCGATGGAGCAGCGGTGCGTTCAGATTCGACTTCAATCGTCAGTTGGAGCGCATCATCTTCAGGTGCAGCTAAAAACTCAACTTTTAAAGGATTTTTAGTTTGGGCATTATTATTGAGAGTAGCAACTTCAAAAGCACCTAAATCAAACTGACCTTGTGAAATTTTCTTAAAACGGATTTTGAAATCGTTTACATCTTTCGGCTGGAGAATATCAAGCAGGGGTTGACCAATAATATCATCTTCAGAGCTTAGGCCGAACAGTTGTAAGTATTCAGCATTGGCTGAAACATGAATCCCTTCTTGAATTAAAGCAATGGCTTTATTGCTTTCTTCAACTAAAGCCTGTGCTTGGCTTTGAGCCGTTTCAAGCTCATTCATGAGTTGTTGTTGGCTTTGCAATAAACGACTTAATGACAACGCACGTAGTAGACCTAAGTAAAAGCTATCTGCTTCTTCTAAGTCCAAAATATCATAGATCCCTTTACGAATAAAACTTGCATATTGGGCTGATTGATATTCATCTGGCTTTAATAAAATCAGTGGTAAATTGACTTGGTTAGAGTTGCGAATCAAAGTCAGTGCTTGTTCATACTTTAGGTCATAAGCACGACCAAAAATAACCACATCCCAAGGCAGATGAAGCTGTTTTTCAAAGTTTTGTAAGTCATCCAGTAAAGTGGCATGAACTTGATGATCGCTAGAAGTTAAAAGGTCACGAATTTGGTTATAACGGATCTGATTATCATCAATAATGAGTAAACGTGTTTCCGTACGTTTTAACTTTTTAGATAATAATGGATTTCTCACTTCAATGCTTCCCATAAATCGTGATTCTTAATAGCATTCATTTGCTTTTGAATAAAACTTTGAACCAATGGTTCTTGTTGGTCATTCAACAATTCATAATCAAAACGAATAAAACTTTGTGTAATTAAATGTGCTTTTACTAAATAAATTTTAAGATCTTCATCACCTAGGCGTAAGTGAATGGTTTGTTTTTCTCGGTACATATTCGAACCCGGGACAATGAGACTAGTCTGTACTTCATCAAGCTGGGACGTTTGCACCAATAATGCAGGCTGATAGTTCTGAGTGGTTCGGTCTGTTTTTACCATTACGGCACATGGGAAAAGATCTTGCGCTAAGATTTCTAACCCTAGTTCCAAGCTTTTTTCACTTGATTGTTTAATCCAGCGAATCACACCACCGCGCCATTGGCTATGCGCATTTTCTTGGACCAAAATAAACTCACCTGTTTTTAAATGTGCAGGTGTTGGTCCAGTCCAACGAATACGGTAACCATTCACACTAATATCTAAAACTTCGGCAGGGTAGATTTGTTTCGATTCACGATCAATCATACGAGCAGAACTTGTCTCCACAGGAATATTACTGTTCATGGAGTTGATCACGTGACTTTCATTCTGAAAGTTGTAGTTGCCTTCTAGCTCTAAAGTTTCATTAAAATTTTTGCCTTTAGACAAATAGAAATGTGCGACTGACAGGCCAAAACAAATTTGTAATTGGGCTGAGTATTCATAACGTTCATGCTTACGTTCAATATTATTGGTCAATAAGTTATGAATATGAAAATGCAGAGCAGGGGTAAGGAAAATCTTCTCATCGCGTGACAGTGGCTCGGCGCGTTTGGTTTGCATCTCTGAGAGATGATCAAGCAGAGCTTGCGTCGAGATAAAAATATTCGGCTGAATGTGACTGTTTTTTTGAGAATTATAAGTTGGTGGGTAGTCTTTTGATGCATCGACAATATAGCGAGATAAGGTGGTTTCTTTAGGTAATATTTGAATCAGCTTAGCCCAATCAAAACTACACAAAAATAGTCCTTGAATTTCACCTGGACGGATTTGATGGGTATTAAAAATATCCAATAGAATGAGCTGCGCATAGGCTTGGCTAATATTGTTCAGTTGATGCTGCGTGCCTTGTATTTGATTAATGTTGGTCAAATAGAAGTTATTTTGAATAGCAGAATCCAAGAGCTGATGAGCCGCTAGCCACTGACCCGGAATCGGGGAGCTATAGAGCAAGTGCTGTTGGTACAACAACAGGGACAGTTGTTGTAAAGCATAATAACTCGATACGGTTCGAGCCATTTGTAGGTTCTTTTTTTGGTTAAAAGCAAATAGAGAAAACTTATTTTGAGTGATTTGCTGAGAAACACGTTTTGCAATGTCGATATAGACTTTAGCAAAATGACTACGCATTAATAAGGCAAGCTCAATAATATGGTCATTTCGGTCAGTGGTGATGAGGCCCTGATTAAAAAAATGTTTCTCTAAACTGGTAAGCACATTTTCCAAATTCGGATGCAGTACTTGAACCAAATCAAAACGAAGTGTTTCACTGACTTGAAGCTCGGAGACTTCAAGTAATGCTTGAAATAAGGAACGAGAAGAGTCACCCAATTGTAAAATGGATAAGTTTGCTAACCATTCTTGTAAGCCTTTGACTGTGCTTGGGCAAAAACTAAGCTTATCCAACTTTAATTCGGTTGGTTTTTGGAAGATATCTGAAGTACTCGTCGTCATCATCGTTATTATTTAACTCAAAAAGTTGAAACCCCGAAAAGTGGTGTCTTATTCTTTTCTCCCGCAATTTCCCTGACCAGCTTGGGAACCAGATAGCCGGGTAGATTCGCCAATAATCCTTGATATAGAAAATCAATGTCTTGCGGGTTTAAATCAAAATGGTGAGCCCCTTTTACTTTATCTAAAACATGTAAATAGTATGGCAATACACCTGCATCGAATAAACGGTAGCTCAAATCTGTCAAAATTTGAACGTGATCATTGACCCCTTTCAACAAAACCGCCTGATTGAAAACGGTGATTTTTTCTGCGACTAATTGCTGTAATTGACGGCAGGTAAGATCATCCAATTCCGATGCATGATTTGAGTGTACCACTAGAATAATGCGCAGCCTACTGTTTTTTAAGATGGAAATTAGCTCATCATCGACACGGTTAGGCATTACGATAGGAACTCGTGAGTGAATTCTCAAAAATTTAAGTTGGGGAATACTTTCTAAGCGTTCAATCCATAATTTTATTTTACGATTGGACAGTGTTAAGGGGTCTCCGCCACTCAAAATGACTTCATTAATGTCAGGTTGCGACTGAATATAGTGTTGAATATTGATCCAATCTTCTGACTTTGGCAGGTTCTCTTGATAGGGGAAATGTCGGCGAAAACAGTAACGACAATGAACGGCACATGCCCCAGTCAGCGTAAGTAAGAAACGAGTTTTATATTTGTGCAAAACACCGGGTTGTTGGTTGGCTTGTTCCTCACCCAGGGGGTCGGTCACGAAGTCAGGATGTTCTTCAAGCTCAAGATGATGGGGCAGGACTTGAAGGAGTAAAGGATCAAGCGGATTGCCTTTTTGCATTCTTGTCACAAAAGCACGGGGAACACGGAGTTTAAATTGGGTCGATGCAAGCAGTGCGCCTGACAGCAGTTGCTCAGGAGAAATCTCTAGAATGTTAAGTAATTCTAAAGGGTCAGTAATTAAATCACTGAGTTGAGCTTGCCAATTTTGCTCTTGGTACAAATAATGAGTCATGCAATAAGGGGTCAAATACTAGGTCAAAAGAAAGTTAGGTCATCAAATCGAGTGATGTCGAAACGAGTTGTTCGGATGTGCGCGGTCTAAAAAGGCATTTTCAATACACAAAAACACGCGGAACGGGGCTATTTTATCAAGATCTTCGGCTTATAGGCAGTGGATTTTCATTGCTTCATAACACCTTGCTCATTTACAATACGAGGCATCAAAAAAGATGCCCTATCTTTATGGCACTGCTTTTCAAAGCTTTGGTGTCTAAGATAAAGACATAAATATTTAAGTTAGTTAGTTTGGAGTGCGCCAGTCATGGCCTATTATTCTACGAATGATTTCAAGTCAGGCCTTAAGGTTATGCTTGATGGTAACCCATGTTCAATCATGGAAAATGAATATGTAAAGCCAGGTAAAGGTCAAGCATTTAACCGCGTAAAACTACGTAATTTACGTTCTGGTAAAGTTTTAGAAAAAACATTTAAGTCTGGTGATTCTTTAGAAGCGGCTGACATTGTAGAAGTAGAAATGGAATACTTGTACAACGATGGTGAAATGTGGAACTTCATGGATCCTGTATCATTTGAACAGATCGCTGCTGACAAAACAGCAATGGGCGATGCTGCAAAATGGTTAAAAGATGATTCAAATGAAAAATGTACCATTATGTTGTTCAATGGCGTGCCATTAACAGTAAACCCACCAAACTTCGTAGTTTTGAAAATTGTTGAAACTGATCCGGGTGTACGTGGTGATACTTCTGGCGGTGGTGGTAAACCTGCAAAATTGGAAACAGGTGCTGTAGTACGTGTTCCATTATTTGTACAGCAAGAAGAAAGCGTTCGTGTAGATACTCGTACTGGCGATTATTTAGAACGTGCATAATGGTTTAAAAATAGACTATTATCGGAAGGGATGATGAAAATCATCCCTTTTTTTATGCCAAAGTATTAGATCAAAACAAGGAGATGCAGAGTAAAGTCGCAAAGGAAAACAGCAGTACCTCGAATAATTAAAGACGCTGATTGAATGCAACAAATATGAGGGATTGAAATGGAATCTGTTCGGCCGAAGTCAACCCTGACTTCAAAAATCATCTGGCTACTGGTAGCCATCGTCGGTGCAGTCTCTTTTGGGATATTGGCACTCAGTCGTGGTGAGCATGTCAATGCCATCTGGCTCGTACTTGCTGCGGGCTGTATTTATAGTATTGCTTATCGCTTCTATAGTTTATTTATTGCAAATAAAGTTTTTGAGCTTGATGAACGTCGCTTAACTCCCGCGCATCGTTTGAATGATGGTCTGGACTATGTTCCAACCAACAAAAGTGTTCTATTTGGACATCACTTTGCAGCGATTGCAGGTGCAGGTCCATTAGTAGGGCCTATTTTAGCAGCGCAAATGGGCTATTTACCGGGCACGATTTGGTTACTTGTCGGTGTAGTGCTTGCAGGTGCAGTACAAGACTTTTTGGTGTTGTTTATTTCTACCCGTCGTGATGGACGTTCACTCGGTGAAATGGCAAAACAAGAGCTTGGAACTTTTGCAGGTATTGTGGTTATGCTTGGTGCGTTGGGGGTAATGATTATTATCCTTGCAGTTTTGGCACTGGTTGTGGTCAAAGCACTTGCACACAGCCCATGGGGTGTATTTAGTATTGCGGCAACGATTCCAATTGCACTCTTTATGGGGATTTACATGCGTTTTATCCGCCCGGGTAAAATTGCAGAAGTATCTATTATTGGTTTCGTTCTGATGATGCTCGGCATTGTCTACGGTGAAAATATTGCACAGCATCCATATTGGGGTGCGTTCTTTACACTGTCGGGCACTCAGTTGACATGGGCGCTGATTATTTATGGTTTCGTGGCTTCGGCACTGCCTGTGTGGCTATTGCTTGCGCCACGCGATTACTTATCAACCTTCCTAAAGATTGGTGTTATTGCCGGTTTGGCAGTCGGTATTATTTTCGCAATGCCAGAAATGAAGCTGCCAGCATTCACGCAATTTATTGATGGTACTGGCCCTGTGTTTGCAGGTTCAATGTTCCCATTCTTATTTATTACCATTGCCTGTGGCGCAATTTCAGGTTTCCACGCATTAGTGTCGTCAGGCACCACGCCGAAACTTGTGAACAATGAACGTGATATTCGAATGATCGGATATGGCGGTATGCTCATGGAGTCATTTGTTGCAATCATGGCTCTGATCTGTGCCGCAGTGCTTGATCCGGGTGTATATTTTGCGATTAACTCACCAGCCGCTTTACTGGGTACAAGTGTAGACACCGCAGCTGAAGCTGTTCGTAACTTAGGTTTTGTTGTTACTCCAGAAACATTAACTTTACTGGCTCAAGAAGTGGGTGAAAGTACCATCCTTTCACGTACTGGCGGTGCGCCAACTTTTGCTATTGGTATGGCTCACATCATTACGGAAATTTTCAATAGCCGTGAAATGATGGCGTTTTGGTATCACTTTGCCATTTTATTCGAAGCACTTTTCATCTTAACAGCTGTTGATGCGGGTACGCGTGCATGTCGTTTCATGGTGCAAGACACAGTTGGGATTGTGATTCCTGCGGTGAAAAACTCACATAACTTTTTCGGAAACTTGTTGGGTACAGCAGTTGCGGTTTCAGGGTGGGGCTTCTTTGTTTACCAAGGTGTCGTCGATCCGCTCGGGGGCATCAATAGCTTATGGCCACTGTTTGGTGTGGGTAACCAAATGCTTGCGGCAATGGCATTGATCTTAGGTACGGTTATCCTCTTCAAAATGAAGAAAGAGAAATATGTATGGGTCACGATTATCCCGACAGTATTCTTGTTGGTAACCTGTATGACCGCGGGCTGGCAGAAAATTTTCCACGAAAATCCAAAAATTGGTTTCTTGGCACAAGCTGAACGCTTTAACAATGCAATTGCAAACAATGAAATTTTAGCACCAGCAAAAACGGTTGCTGAAATGCAAACTGTTGCGATGTCGAATCAGATCAATGCTGCACTCTGTGGATTCTTTATGATTGTGGCGATTGTGATGCTGTTTGCTGCGATTAGAGTGATTCGTCGTGCATTGGCAAGCCCAGTTCCGACTGTGCATGAGGCAGAAGCCATTTATCGTGATCCTGAAGACATTCAGCCATCAAAAGCTGGACATTAAGGAGAGTCAGATGAATCTAAAATTTGCTAAAAGTGGAAAAACGATGATTTATAAAATCATTAAAATGACCGTGATGTCGCAGAAAGATTTGATTCTGAACCCTAAAAATTGGTCTCGAATTGCGACGCTGTGGCAACGTTTGCAGCAAAGTTTTCGCTTGATGGTGGGGGTGCCTGATTATCCAAACTATTTGGAGCATATGAAAAAGCACCATCCTGATTTAGAAGCGATGGATGCTAAAACTTTTTATCGTCATTGTGTGGATGCACGTTATCCATCTGCAACGAATGGCATGAAAAAGTGCCCTTGTTAATATAATTAATCAATTGAAAGACGGCACTTCGGTGCCGTTTTTTTTGTGAAAAATCGAGTGAAAATAATCAATTACATGCGGTTGTTCGTGTTAGATTCGACAGTGTACTTTTTGCATGAAGCAAGTTGTTACATCATGGATTCAATCATAACGCACCACGGAGTGTGAGGCATAAAAGGTTCATGTCGTATATTTGACAGCTTTTGATTGTGATAGCTCTTAAAATACTGCAATGTTTGCAAAGGGAAATTGAATGAAAATATATATTTATGGTGCTGGAAGCATTGGGTGTTATTTAGGAGGAAGGTTGGTTGCTGCAGGTAATGATGTTACTTTTATCACGCGTCCACGTATTCATGCAGAGCTTTCCCAATTTGGCTTAGTCTTAACTGATTATTTAGGCAAAAAGATCAAACTTGCACCTCATCAACTCAAACTAACGACTGATCCTGCTCAGGTTGTAGATGCCGATGTTATTTTTATTTGTGTGAAATCGGCGGCAACCGAACAAGTTGCACATGAACTCAAAGAATATTTAGGGGCTAAAACACCGCTGATCATCAGCTTTCAAAATGGCTTAAGCAATGTCCCTATTTTAAAAAGAGTTTTGCAAGAGCAGATGATTTTAGAGGGGATGGTTCCTTTTAACGTCGCCACGCAAGAAGCTGGGCATTATCATCAAGGTACCTCTGGTGCATTAAGTGTTAAGCAATATCCAAATCAAAAATTGCTTGAAAATGCATTTCAAAAAGCAGGTTTAGAGATTGTTTTTGAAAAAGACATGCTGGCTGTGCAGTGGGCCAAGCTTTTACTTAATTTAAATAATTCAATTAATGCACTGTCAAAAAAACCGTTAAAGGAACAATTGTCGATTCGTAAATATCGCCAATGTGTGGCAATGGCGCAGCAGGAAGCTTTAGAACTGCTTGATTGTGCTCAGATTAAACCTGCAAAGTTAACCGTAGTTCCGACCCATTTGATTCCAAAATTGCTAAGTTTACCCAATCCATTATTTAAATTATTAAGTCGTAAAATGTTGGCAATCGATCCATTGGCTCGGTCATCTATGCAAGATGATTTAATTGCAGGTCGTCCCACAGAGGTCGATTGGATTAATGGTGAGGTTCTAAAACTCGCAGAGCAATCTGGTAGACAGGCGCCAATCAATGCACGACTCATAGCATTGATTAAGCAATCAGAGAAATCATCACCATCATTTTCAATGAGCGCAGATGCTTTAAAAGATCAGTTGAAATCTTCAGCGAAACAATAGCTTGAGGCGAGGGAGGTTATACATACGCAAATCATTGAAGATTTATAAGGATCACCTTTGAGTATGGTTGAAAAACCTGTATGTTAAACCTTGATTTATATTTTGATTGGGGAGAATAAGGTGCTTTGGGGAAAAGAAAAAACGGTAGAAACGCAGCAACATGGCATGCTCGATGAATCACAGTTAAGTGTTTTTTATCCAAAAATCCAAGAATTTCTCAATCAAGTCAATCAAATCGTTTTAGATAAAAATCAACAAACCCAATTGGCCTTATGCAGCCTGTTAGCAGGTGGGCATATCTTGTTTGAAGACTTGCCCGGTTTAGGCAAAACCACATTGGCCAGTAGCTTGGCACATTTGGCTGGTCTTCAATTTAAACGGATTCAGTTTACCAATGACATGCTGGCAAGCGATGTGATTGGGGTGAATATGTTTAACCAAAAAGAACATCAGTTTGAGTTTAAGCAAGGGCCAATTTTTACTCAAATTTTACTCGCAGATGAAATTAACCGCTGTAGTCCGAAAACGCAGAGTGCGCTTTTAGAGGCGATGGAAGAGGGTGTGGTGACAATCGATGCAAGTCGTTATGTACTACCGCAGCCTTTTTGGGTAATTGCAACGCAAAACCCACTTTTTCAAAGTGGAACTTATGCACTACCAGAGTCACAGCTCGACCGTTTTCTTATGCGGCTATCTTTAGGTTATCCATCCCGTCAGGCAGAAAAGGCTTTATTGCAGCAACAATCCCGTCATGACTTGATTCAGCAGTTGATGACAGTATTCTCTGAACAAGACATTCTTGCCTTACAAACTTTGGTGCCACAGATTTATTTGTCTGAGGAAGTCTTGGATTATATTTTAGATTTGGCGGCTGAGACCCGTAAAGGTCGACATGGGTTATCTACACGTGGCGTACTGGCTTTGAAGAAAGCAGCACAAGCATATGCTTTGGTTAAAGCCCGTGCATTTGTTACACCGGATGATGTACAGGCTGTATTTGTCGCAGTCACCGCGCATCGAATAGGGCTGGGTGAAGCTGAAACTGAGCAACTGATGAAGCAAGTCAAAGTTCACTAATAGGATAAGCTGACGCATGCTGTGGCAAAACTGGATAAATAAACGCTTTCAATTCAAAGCTGAAAAACAACTGACCCAAAAAGATGTACTGGTGTTTATTTATCAGCAAGGATATGTGTATGTGGTGCTGATTTTAATCACCTTTATTGCAGGGGTGAATTATGCCAATAATTTAATTTTAGCGTTTTGTTTTTTAATCAGTGCCGTGCTATGTATGAGTTTTTATTTGACCTTTAAACAACTACATGGGTTAAGTGTTGGCCTTGTATTACCTGAAATAGGGCAGGTTGAAAGTGCATTGCAATTACAAATGCATTTCAAACAACAGCATTCACAGCCTCGATACCTTTGGCTCGCTTATGCTGATCATATAGAACAGTTGTTTATTCAAGATACTCATCAGGTGGTCGATTTAAATTTTTTTCCAAAAGAGCGCGGACAGTTTAGTTTTCCCGAGATTAAAATTTACTCGACTTATCCATTTGGTCTCGTTCGTGCATGGAGTTATTTTTTTATCCAAGCACCTGTGTGGATAGCGCCTAAAGCTAAGTCTTTAACGGCAGAAAATAAACAGCAACAGCACAGTTTTGAACCGGACATGGATGAATTTCGAGAATTACGAAATTTTAAAGAGGGCGACTCTTTACAGGCGGTTTCATGGAAACAAGTGGCACAAGGACAAGGTTTATTTATTAAAGTCTTTGAGCAACATCAAGATCAACACAGTTTAGACATTCACTATGCACATATGCCGAGTCCTTCGCATGAAGAAAAGTTAAGCTTGATGATGGGCTTGGTTGAACAATGTGAGCAGTTGCAGTATGCCTATGCACTGTATTTCCCCCATACTGAACTAGCTAAAGGGATAGGACGAGAACAATACCTTCAAGCCAAATTACTTTTGGCTCAGGCATAGCGAGAACAGTATGCATTCTTCTATTCGTATTGCCATTGTACTGACACTAAGTTTGATTTGGATCACACAACTAAGTTTTAGTCCTGTGCTATTGAGTGTCATTTTCGCCATTTGTAGCGGCTGTCTATGGTATTTCATGAAATCCACGGGCAACCATTTCCCGAAATGGGCAATTTACATTTTGACCCTTGTTGCTCTAGCGGTCACTTTTTGGAGCTATCAAAGCTTTTTAGGGGTAGAAGCGGGCGTAGCTGTTTTAAGCATCTTTCTCTTTGCGAAAGCCTTAGAAACAAAAACGCAGCGTGATGTGATTATTCTGTTTAACTTTGCTTTATTTGTTGCGGCGAGTATGTTTTTACATAGTCAGTCATTTATGACGGCAGTGATGGTTTTACTCTGTTTATTGAGTTGTTTGTTGGGGCTGTATCGAGTGCAAACCCATGCTTTTGCATCTGAAAACTCGAATCGTATGGCATTAAGGCAAGATGCAAAACATGTTATTAAATTTGTAGGTCTCGCACTGCCTTTTTTTGTACTGTTATTTATGTTCTTTCCGCGCTTGCCTCCACTTTGGCATATTCCAATTCCTGAAAATAAAGCAGTGACAGGAATGAGTGACAGTATGTCACCTGGAGATATTGCGCAATTATCCCAGTCCAGCCATTTGGCTTTTCGTATTATTGGTGATGTCACTCAGCTTCCAAATCGTTCAGAGCTTTATTGGCGCGCGATGGTCTTAGATCAATATGATGGGCAAAAGTGGACCAGTAGTTTTATTAATCAACAAAGTATTGCGGATGATACATTAACGCATATCTCTACATCCAAAAAATGGAACTATCAATATTTACCCGCTGATGTTGCGATTCCGTGGATTATGGCATTGGAATATTCACAACCCTTAGAGCGACGTTATCAGCTACGTCAGGATTGGAGTATTCAGGCTTATCGTCAAGTGCAGCGTGTGGAACCTATTGCATTGCAATGGATGGGAAATGTTCAATTTTCCCAAAGTGAATTATCTAAGATACAACGAAGCATAAACTTAAAAGCACCTGAGCACACGGACTTGAAAGCGCAGCAATTGGCACAGCAGCTGTTTAAGCAAAGCGACGAGAACCCGAAACGTTATATCCAAAATGTTTTGGGATGGTATCGCAACAATGGTTTTAGCTATACCTTGCAGCCGGGCTTGTTGGGACAGCATCGTATTGATGAGTTTTTGTTTCAATCCAAACAAGGTTTTTGTGAACATTATGCTTCTAGCTTCGTGATGCTGATGCGTTATGCGGGAATTCCAGCGCGTATTGTGGTTGGGTATCAAGGTGGCCAGCCTTCACCAGATGCAAAAAGTTGGGAAGTTCGACAGTTAGATGCGCATGCATGGACGGAAGTCTTTGTGGATGGGCGCTGGAAACGCTATGACCCAACAGCGATGATTGCACCACAGCGTATTGAACAGGGTATGCAAGATTTAATGAGCCAAGATGCCAGTGTTTGGGGTGAGAGCAGTCGATGGAATGTACAGCGCTATTCGGTATTAAACAAAATGCGCATTTGGAGTGATTACGCAAGCTACCAATGGCAAAGTAAGGTGGTTGGCTATAATGCAGAGACTCAACGAGGTTGGTTACAGAAGCTAGGACTTGAATCCAGTTATTCATTGGTATTGCTGATTATGATTAGCATCGGGGGATTAGTTTTACTGTACTGGTGCGTTATATTTTGGCGTAAACGTGCTCAAACTTCTGAATATGACATTGTCATTCAGTCTTTTTCTCGAAGCTTAACAACTGAGCAGCGTAAACAAGATGCCGAAACGGTAAATCAATGGTTGTTGTGCTTAGCTCAAGACGTTAAACCTGAACAGCAAGTTTTATTTAAGCAGGCGGCTGATTATTATCAACAAATGCGTTATTCCAATAGGTTGAATTCAAAAAATATTCAACAATTTAAACGGATGCTTAAAACTTGTGCATCTGCTTTAAAAAACAAGAAATAGCGCTTGTCATACTTTTTAAAAGTGAATATTATGCTTTTACTTCAGGTGTATAGCTCAGTTGGTTAGAGCGCTACGTTGACATCGTAGAGGTCTCCAGTTCGAGTCTGGATATACCTACCAAAATTCGTTGATATTTCAACACATTAAAGCCCACTTAAAAAGTGGGCTTTTTGTTTTCGGGGTATTTTCGGGGAATGGCGTAATTCCCCAATGTGGAAAACTCGCTCATTTAAACTTAAAAGCAATTATTAACGGTAGCTAAATCAATTGAATTACGTATAACGCGTATTATGTTAATTTTAGTCATTCTTATAGAAAGTCTAAAGCAAAAAAAAGATGATATAAAAAATAAGGATTAAACCGACAAAACCGATAACGATTTTAATCCCATTTTTTTGGGGCTCTTGATAGATGGGTTTTTCTATAATTATTGGTTTTTCTATAATTTGGAGTTCTTGCCAAGCTTTCAGCTCTTGAGAGCTCAGGTACCAATTAGTTTTATTTCTCTGAGAAAATTTAGAATTTTTTTGTGCTGGATTAGGGCTTGTTGAGAATTAACAAAGGCTACTGATTAATTTATAATAGTACTATGGATAGATACATACTTACTGATGCCCAATGGGCAAAAATGGAACCTTTTTGCCTAGGTAAAGTGACCGATCGAG
>NZ_MVON01000030.1:0-37276 GCF_002018925.1 Acinetobacter sp. MF4642 | reverse complement strand
TACAACCGATTTTAGGAGCAATAGCTGTGATTGCTGCCCAAGTAGAAGGATAATCTTTTTCAGATTCAATTAGTAATTGAACCGCTCTTTCTCTGATTTCAGGGGTATATTTTAATTTTGTCATCGGCATAGTCTCTCAGAATATTGACTCTCCGACAAACCTGGTACGGTTCATTTATTACAGTGTGCACATTCAAATTTCATCGGTATATTGGGCTTAACAGACATCAGCAACCTCACTTTTTTGTTTTTGACATTGAACATGATGAAGCAATTTTCAGGCCCAAAATATAAAAGGGACTGAAGTCCCTTTTATAAACAAATAGCATTACAGCTGCGTGAAAATATCTTCTTTGCTTAAGCGAGACTTTGGCAATTTTGCATTGAAGTCGGCATCACTACGATAGCCTAGTGTGAGCAATACAGAAGGGATTAGACCTTGTTCGGCTAAACCTAGCTCTTCACTAATAATGGATTCATCAAAACCACCAATTGGCGTCGCATCAATTTTTTCAATACCTGCAGCCAATAGAATTTGACCTAAAGCAATAAAGGTTTGGTTTTCGGCCCAACGCTGCACATCACCTTTTTCATTGCGGTAATAGTTGACATAACCTGAACGACTGTCTTTTTGGCCTTGCTTAGCTGCCTCATCTTTAAAACGACCATGTAGGTCATCTTGATGCAATAAATTTTCCAAATGTTGCTCAGAAATATCGGCTTTGGTACAAAATAAAATTGTATGTGATGAATCTAGTACTTTGGGAGCATTGTATGCGTATTTACCCACCAGTGCTTTTGCAATCCGCTCTTTGGCGTTTGTGTTTTCTGCAATGAAAAAATGCCAAGGCTGGATGTTGATAGACGATGGTGTTAAGCGGAGAATTTCTAATAATCGAGTAAACTGTTCATGAGGGATCTTTCTATTTGGGTCATAAGCTTTGGTGGTATAACGACTTTTTGAAATATTTAGCAGATCCATAATCGCACTCGATTTATTGTTGATGTCTCATTCTAACCGATGAAAGGAGACTTGTGATCACGCTACAACTCGAACAGACTTAGATTTTAGTTGAATATGTGTACTGGGTGAACACGCATTTAAGCGCCTGTGAATAAAGTATTTATATGAAAAGTTTTTTATTTCAAACAGATAAAATAATAAAAAAGTCATTCTATTAAAAAATGGGCTACTTTTGCTTAAATCTTGACAGCCTAGTATAATGCAGACTACGAGTAGGTATTGTTCCTACTTTTCTATGATATAGCTGATTGTGATCTATCTGAGTTCAGGCATTTGACTTGAATATCATCATTGTAACTACAGAATTATTATTTAAAACCCGTTTTATTAATCTCTTTGTTCCATCACAAAAAGCTCACTTAGTGAGTTAAAATTTTGACAACTTTAAATACATGGCGTGTTGCTACAGCCGTAAATGGTAGTGAAATCAATGTAAAATTGGTGCCACTTAAACGTCAACAGAATACAAATCAAGGTTTAATCTGGGTTGAAGTGGGGCATATGATTCAACTTGAATCTGGCGAAACTCTTCCAATGAACTTAGATGGTTTGAGCTTTTATACCGGTGTTAATCAATTGTATCGTCTAAATGAGTTGAACTAAGGCGATAAGTACTTGAGTTAAGCATTATGTGTAATATTGATTGGTATAGTCAAAAAATGGCATTAATACTGCCATTTTTTTAATACCAAATTTTGTAGATGATCATTCGCATTAATTTCTAAAATCTGAGCGGAATCTTCTTTCCAGTCACCAAGTACAATTCTCTTTTTCCCATCGACATCATGAATATTTGCGCGGTGGGTATGTCCGTGAACTAGTAAATCAACATTGCTTAATGCAGATTGAACTGCGCTTGGGTTAACATCCATGACTTCATAAGTTTTAAACTGTTGTGCTTGACGACTTTTTTTACGGAAGCCATTGGCCAGTTTTTGTCTAAAGCCAAGCGGTGTACTTTTTAAAAATTTTAGCAGAAGTGGATTACGGATAATTTTACGAAAGCGCTGATAGGATACGTCGTCCGTGCAAAGTAGATCACCGTGTTCAATACGAATGGTGTAATCTGAAAGTTTGAGTGTACAAACTTCAGCTAATAGTTGGCCATTAAATTGGTCGAGGAACTGTTGTCCTAGGGCAAAATCACGGTTACCTGTTAAGAAATAGATGTGATTGCCTGCATTTGAAAATTGTTTTAAGGCGCGAATGATTTCATCTAGCCAAGGGGCTGTGTAGTCGTCGCCAATCCATGCATTGAACCAGTCGCCTAAAATATACAGCTGAGTATTCTTGTTTTTATAAGTATCTAATAAATCTAAAAACCCCCGAACGAGTCGAGGGTGATCGGGTGACAAGTGTAAATCAGCGATAAACAAATAGGTCACGGAAGTTTCCTTTTAAAAATCCATCCCGACCTCCCTTTAAAAAGGGAGGGTAACCTCATATTCGAATGAGAGTCTAGCTCCCTCCTTTATCAAAGGAGGGCTGGGGAGGATTTAAAAATTACTCAGAAATGATCTTAGCAGATTCAATCACAACGTTTTCTAGTGGAACATCAGCGTGGTAGCCACGGTTGCCAGTACGAACACCTTTAATTTCGTTTACTACGTCTAGACCTTCAGTTACTTTACCGAAAACTGCATAACCCCAACCTTGTGCATTTTTGCCAGAGTGGTTAAGGAACGAGTTGTTACCCACGTTAATAAAGAACTGAGCAGATGCAGAGTGAGGTGCTTGTGTACGCGCCATTGCAATTGTACCAAGGTCATTGGTTAAGCCGTTATCAGCTTCGTTTTCAATTGCATCACGTGTTG
Source organism: Acinetobacter sp. MF4642 (assembly GCF_002018925.1). Taxonomy (NCBI): domain Bacteria; kingdom Pseudomonadati; phylum Pseudomonadota; class Gammaproteobacteria; order Moraxellales; family Moraxellaceae; genus Acinetobacter; species Acinetobacter sp. MF4642. The sequence goes on along the minus strand of NZ_MVON01000030.1, from coordinate 34,438 downwards.
CTTTTTCTTTGAAGTTTTCATCCATACCACCACCTTGGATCATGAAGCCATCGATCACGCGGTGGAAAATTACGCCGTCATAGAAACCGTCACGTACGTATTCTAAGAAGTTAGCAACAGTAATTGGTGCTTTTTCGTTGTTAAGTTCAAGAACAATACGACCTTTATTGGTGTTTAATTCGACTTGAGGAAAACTCATTGTGTAATCTCCTAATCATGGACATCAAAGCCATGGGTTTTTTGGTTGTGAGAAGCATAAGCAAACTGTAAACTACAAGGCAAGTAAAAACGTTATTTTCTTTGTAAAATAGATCAAATATCGTTTAAGGGGCTGTAAAATATTCATAAATCGACTGATAGATCAGTTAGAATTATGCTCGTATAGCAGGACCCTATTTTTCCTTAATTTTTTTCATCAAAGTGATTTTTAAACTATGAAGCCGAATGATGTTGTTTCAACACTGCCAAATAACCCGACACCAAGTAACAATGCCTCTGTCGCAGCGCAGCAAGAACAACAGCCAGGCTTAGATTTTGTTCGCCAAGTGATTACCGAAGATTTGGCTGAAGGTCGTACGCAAAAAGTAGTCACGCGTTTCCCGCCAGAGCCGAATGGTTATTTACATATTGGCCACGTGAAAGCGATTTGCTTAAACTTTGGTATTGCCAATGAGTTTGATGGTTTTTGCAACCTACGTTTTGATGACACTAACCCAGATGCAGAAGAACAAGAATATGTAGATGGGATCGCCAACGACGTTAAATGGTTAGGATTTGAGTGGAATGGCGAACCGCGCTATGCATCAAGCTATTTCGATCAACTCCATGCATGGGCGATTCAACTGATTAAACAGGGTGATGCTTATGTTGATTTGCAGTCACCTGAAGAAATTCGTTTGAACCGTGGTAACTTTATTGAGCCAGGTAAAAACTCGCCTTACCGCGATACTTCAGTTGAAGAAAACCTTGCACGTTTTGAAAAAATGAACAATGGCGAGTTTGCAGAAGGTGAAGCTGTTCTGCGTGCCAAGATCGATATGGCATCTCCAAATGTGCATATGCGTGATCCTATTTTGTACCGTGTACTCCATTCAGAGCATCACCAAACAGGTGATAAATGGAAAATGTACCCAATGTACGACTATGCACATCCATTATCCGATGCAATTGAAGGCATTACTCACTCATTATGTACTTTGGAATTCCAAGACCACCGTCCGTTTTATGACTGGGTGGTTGAGAAAGTTCACTCGGAAGCAGTACCACGTCAGTATGAATCTAGCCGTTTAAATATCGACTACACCATCACCTCTAAGCGTAAATTGCGTAAATTGGTTGAAGGTGGTTATGTTAATGGGTGGGATGACCCGCGTATGCCAACTGTTGTGGGTATGCGCCGTCGTGGTTTTACCCCAGAAGGTCTACGTGACTTCTGTAAGCGTGTTGGTGTGTCGAAGTCAGACGGTATTGTTGATGTTGCAATGCTTGAATATTGCATCCGTCAGTCTCTAGAAAATGTTGCGGCACGTGGTATGGCGGTGTTGAACCCACTTAAAGTTACGCTCACCAACTTGCCTAACGATATAGATTTAACTCATTCACGTCATCCAAATGTAGACATGGGTGAGCGTGTAATTCCGTTAACCTCTGAAATTTATATCGATCGTAAAGACTTTGAAGAAGAACCACCAAAAGGCTTCAAGCGTTTAATTCCGGGTGGTGAAGTTCGTCTACGTCATGCTTATGTCATTAAGTGTGATGAAGTGATTAAAGATGAAAACGGTAAAGTGGTTGAGTTGAAATGTTCAATCGACCCTGAAACTTTGGGCAAAAATCCAGAAGGTCGTAAAGTTAAAGGGGTGATTCACTGGGTATCTGCGACTAAAGGCATTCCTGCTGAAGTGCGTATTTATGATCGCCTGTTTACAGAGTCGGACCCTGAAGTGGGCGATGATTTCTTAGCGAACTTGAACCCTGATTCATTGAAAATTGTACAAGCAGTGATTGAGCCTGCATTGGCGCAAGCACAACCTGAAGACCGTTTCCAATTTGAGCGTGAAGGTTATTTTGTTGCAGATCAATACGACCATACAGCAGAGAAACCTGTGTTTAACCGTATTTTAGACTTAAAAGACAGCTTTAAGCCTAAATAAGCGCTGTTTGCTTGATTTGGATAGATATAAGGCTCAACTTCGGTTGAGCCTTTTCGTAGCGAAACCAATAGGAATATACTGTGATCGTTCGAGATAAAACCAATAGCTTTGCATTACTCTTTGCTTGGCGTGGCACCATTTTACCAAAAGTGTTTCCTGCGCTGATGGTAGGTGTTTTAATTTCAACTCTGTTGGTTTATCTAGCGACTCAACATTACGTGACAGATTCTGCAGTGCCTGTCATTGGTTTTACTGTATTTGGTGTGATTCTTTCGATTTTCTTAAGCTTTCGAAATACGACGTGTTATGACCGCTGGTGGGAAGGACGTAAGCTATGGGGCGCAATGATTGCCAACGCACGGCATATGATTCGTGATAGTTATGTCTTAAATGATGCAGAGCGTAGAGTTTTGATGTATCGGGTGATGTTATTTAGTCACTTGCTTCGAGATCGTTTACGGCAGCAAAGTCATACTTATGACCACTATCAAGCCAAAGTACAACTGACAGCAGAGCAGTGGCAAATATTGGCTACGCATATTAATCCACCGCAATATCTATTAGAACTTACGCAGAAAGATCTGGCGGCGTTGTATAAGCGTGGTGAGATTAGCGATATTATTTACAGTATGCTGACCAAGCATACGGTGGCAATGGGGGATATTCACGCTGGTTGTGACCGTATTTCATCTACACCTCTGCCATTTTCTTATTCGGTTTTGTTACACCGTGCCGTGTACTCTTTCTGTCTCATTTTACCTTTTAGTTTAAGTTCCAGTCTTGGTTTTTGGTCACCTGTGATCGTGGCCTTAATTGCCTATCTCTTATTGGGTTTAGATGCGCTAAGTGCAGAGTTAGAAGAACCTTTCGGGCTTCAGGAAAATGACTTGCCTTTAGATGCTATTGTGCGGGGCATAGAGCGTGAAATGCTGAGTTCTTTAAATGAATCCTTGCCAGAACCAGTAAGTGCGCATAGAGCCAATTTAAGTTAAAGCCGTGAACAAATCCATAACAGAAAATGAGTGGATTGCCTGAGCCATAACAAATTTTCGATATGATTGGTTTGTTGAGATGTGCTATCACTAAGTTTAAAAGTGATAGGGATATAACAATGACTACCGTGATCGAAACTCAGATGTTGATTCGGCGTTCTGTCAATATTGTGTTTAACGCTTTTGTTGATCCACTTATAACCACCAAGTTTTGGTTTAGTCAGTCTTCTGGCTATTTAGAAAAAGGCGCAATGGTCGATTGGACATGGGATAAATACCAAATTACACACTCGACTCATGTCCTACAAGTCGTTGAAAATGAGTTGATCTGCATCGAATGGGGCACGCCTAAAACTAAAGTGGATTTTGTATTTGAAAAAATCGACAGCATGAATACCTACGTGATCATTCGAAATTATGACATTGAGTTACAAGGTAATGAGCTGATTCATTATGTGATGAATGCAACAGGTGGCTTTACTACAGTGCTAGATGGTGCCAAGGCATGGCTTGAATACGATATTCAGCTCAACTTAGTTGAAGATAAATTTCCGCCTTTTCAATTACGTTCACATCAGTGATCTTTTTTAGAGCGTTCCTCTTTAAACTCAAAATAGTTCCCAAGCTGCTGTTTGGCTTTATCACGTAATTTCTTTTTGATATACAGCACCAAGGCAAAACAGGTGGTGGTGAGCGTTAACATTAGGCTGTTCATAAAACTCATCATGGAGCTGACATAGCCAATGGTGGTAAGTCGGTTCATCATCTTGATGACTTGTGGGCTGCTTTCAACACCCGTTATGGCCCACGTACACAAGTGTTCACAGTTATTGATAATAAGATGGTAATTGTTTTCATGCATGCGTGAGCGCATACGGCGAACTACTTTACGTCCTTTATATTTGGGGTCTTGGTACTGATTGACTGTAATTTTGCGTCCGTGGCTAAAGTTCTCGATGGAGGTGATTTCAATCGGGTGCTTTTTAAAAAGATGCGCAAAACCTGAATAATGGATCACACGTCCACGCCCAGCATATATGCCGTGATGCGTATAGCCAAAATGTTTGACTATAAGATGAGCCCCCAAGGGGTAGTGGACTTTTTGTTGTTGCATGCCTAACACGTGCTATTTCATTACAGTTGTCTTTTATCTGTATTTTAAAGCTTCTGCTAGGAATAATCGACTGTTTAGTGGGTTTCGGTTATTTGAGTTTACGATGATAGAAATAAAAGAGACCGATTGGAAGGGAGTATCTAGCTTTTGTGATCGCGTTAAAAAAGGATGCAAGCATCCCTTTTAAAGATAAGGCGATGTTTATTGATCCACTAGACCTAAAAGTGAGTTTTGGGTGCTGCACATGCGTGTTGCTTCTTCGGTGTTCATGGCTTTCACATCTTCTTCAAATTTCTTTTTTTGTTCTTTGAGTTGTTCTTCAGGCAAACCCATCTGCTCGGCAAGTTTTTCCATTTTTTCCCAAGACTCCACACAGGCTTTTGGCATTTTGCTACATGCTGTTAAAGATAAAAGGGTAATACATGTGCTGACCATAAGTAATTTTTTCATTGCTTAAACCTTTAATTTTCAAACATTATTGATTTTTATATTGAACCTGTAAGGTAACAAAAAAATTAAACTTTGTATAATATTTAAACGTGCAAAGTGTACTGTGTTTCACATGCTTTTGTTTTTTATGAGCAGAATGATGTATACAGACATTAAAAAAAGGCACTTAGATTGATCTAAGTGCCTTTTTGATGAATATTCAGTGACTCTACTACTGTAGAGGTCGATGCTGAAGTTCATTTAACTCCTTACGGCCATAGCCACGAGAAGCTAATACCTTTTTAATCCCAACAATCACGTCTTCATCGGTCGCTGTTTTAAGCTTTTCGATGAGCTGTTCATTGGTTTTACAAGAGCAGTCATTTTCAACACAAGCAATTTGATTTTTATGCTCGTTTTGCTGTTCATTTGAAAACAGCTTTTGCCAAAAACTCATATAGACTTCATTTACAACCTAACATAGGGTGAAATATAACCAATCTGTAAAATAATGCAAGTCAGCATGAGAGATAAAAGCAGCGATCGATGTCGAAAAATTCCGATTATAGCGCAAGGTATTAACGTTATTATTACAGTTGAAATACTTGCATTTTATATAAGCTTATCTTTTTTCATGAAAATTAAAAAAGAAGCTCATTCGAGCTTCTTTTTTATACGGTTTAAGTTGCAACAAATTGTTTAAATTTTTTCCAGCAAAACCCCAGATTCAACATGGTGGGTATAGGGGAATTGGTCAAACAGCGCAAACTGTGAAATTTTATGGGTTTGGCTGAGTGTTTTTAAGTTGTCATGCAAGGTGTCAGGATTACACGAAATATAGATGATCCGTTCAAAACGCTGAATCAATTTCAAGGTTTCATCATCAATACCCGCACGCGGTGGGTCAACAAACACGGTATCGAACTCATAGCTGCTCATATCAATATTTGCTTCTTGTAAGCGACGGAATTCGCGTTCGCCGTTATAGGCTTGTGTGAAGTCTTCTGCCGATAAACGCGCGACTTGAATATTATCGATGTGGTTTTGTTCGATGTTCCACTGTGCTGCATACACTGAAGACTTAGCCAGCTCAGTGGCTAAAACACGGTTAAAACGGGTGGAAAGCGGTAGGGTGAAGTTACCATTGCCACAGTAAAGTTCTAACAAATCTTTATTTGATTGCTGTGCAGCATTGCAGGCCCATTTGAGCATTTTTTGGCAGACTTGCGCATTGGGCTGCGTAAAGCTGCTTTCAATTTGTTTGTACTGATATTTACGCTCAAAAACTTGTAGTTCTTCCACCACAAATTCATCGGTGAGTACCACTTTTTGACCACGGCTACGGCCAATCAACTTAATATTTAATTTTTCTGAAAGTTGTTTGGCTAAAACCTGCCATTGTTCATCGAGTGGACAGCGATAAATCAGTGAAACCAGCATTTGACCTTTTAAGGTCGCTAAGAAATGCACTTCAAATAAGCGTTTTGAGAGGAGATCATTGCTTTTTAATTCTGCCAATAAAACAGGCATGAGTTGATTAATACTGGCATCAGCGATTGGGAAGTCATCAATACGAATGACTTTTTTCTGATTGTCTTCATCGCGTTCAAACATGGCATAAAACATATCATCTTCGGTATGCCAAATACGGAATTCTGCACGCATGCGAAAGTTTTTTTCAGGAGATTGAAAAACTTCAAGCGAAGGTGGAGTGAATTCAGCAAATTGAGCTGTAATTCGTTCAATTTTGGCGTCAAGTTGTTGTTGATAAGAAGAAGTCATATGCAGTAAAAATCGCAAACATATAGAAAAAAGAGATGGTAACAAAGTTTGCTGAATTAGCCTAAAGATATTCAGCAAAAGCGTGGGGTTTATTCATGCTACAGATGGTTTGATACTTTGCTATATCGGAAATTTTTGAGTAGATTAAGTCAAACCGAGTCGCATAAAAAATGCCAAGTAAACAGACCAGGAGATGTTGACTTGGCAATAGAGGAAACATAGTAATAAACCTGCAGTCCCGATGAGGACTACAGGTTTAAATTGGGCTTAGTTCAAAGTCATGAGACTTGCATTACCACCAGCAGCTGCAGTGTTAACACTAATAGCGCGCTCAATCACAAAACGTTCTAAAGGAATGGCTGTTTGTGATGGGCTAAGATGAGTAATACCCACAATCGCACCTTGACGCTCAGCAATCTGCTGTTGCAACGCTAAAAGCTGCGCCGTTGTACCATGGTGCAATACCGCATCAAAAACATCAGTTTTGATGTCTTTGATAACATGGAAGGCTTGAGCCAATGCTTTAGGCATACTTGGCATGTGTTTTAACACAAAGCTGTTATCTGCAAGCACTGCTGGACGGCTACCAACTGCAAAAATCGCATTCAACTGTTGTAGTTGATCCGCTTCTTGTTCTGCTAATGACAACACTGCATGACGCGGAATCACCATGTATTGGTTGCTTTCACCAGTCGGACCTTGTAGCTCGTAATGATGGCCTGAACAGAAGTTCTCAATTTTTGCCAATTTCACTGCTGGGAAGGTTTTAGCTGCCCACTCAAGGAACAATGCAGAGTTGCTGAACTCAACCTGAGGGTTTAAATCAGCACCTGTAGCAAAAGGTTTATTCAACTTTTTCGCAGAACAGTTTTGCATTAGGCGATATAGATAAATTGGACCACCCGCTTTAGGGCCAGTGCCTGATAAACCTTCACCACCAAAAGGTTGTACACCGACAACTGCACCCACAATGTTGCGGTTGATGTAGAGGTTACCTACTTCAGCATGGGTCATTACAGTTTGAATGGTCTCATCAATACGGGTATGTAGACCCATCGTCAGGCCATAGCCTTTGCTGTTGATGTGCTCAAGTAACTGTTTGAGTGAACCTTGGTTAAAGCGAATCACGTGCAGCACAGGACCAAACACTTCGCGCTCTAAATCATTTAGATTTGGCAACTCTATTAGTGTTGGTGTAATGAACGTGCCTGCATTTATCTCAGTGTCTTGAGCATCATTAAGCATCAATTGGTGTACGCGATGACCTTTTTGGCGCATTTTGTCGATGTGCTTTTGAATGTTTTCTTGCGCTTCAGCATCAATGACTGGACCAATATCTGTTTTAAGTAGATATGGGTTGCCCACTTGAAGTTGCTGCATTGCGCCTTTAAGCATTTGAATTACTGCATCGGCATTATCTTCTTGTACACATAGTACGCGAAGGGCAGAACAACGTTGACCTGCGCTGTCATAAGCTGAGCTAACGACATCAAGTACAACTTGTTCAGTCAGTGCCGAAGAGTCAACGATCATGGCATTTTGACCGCCTGTTTCAGCAATCAGTGGAATGCTTTCACCATTTTTGCTTAAACGTTTCGCCACAGTTTTTTGCAAAATCTTAGCAACTTCAGTTGAACCTGTGAACATGATGCCTTGAACTTGCTCGGCTGCACTGAGTTGTGCACCCACAGTTTCACCACGACCCGGCATCAGCTGTACAGCAGCTTGAGGCACACCCGCTTGCCATAAGATTTGAATTGCTTGAGCTGCGATCAATGGCGTTTGTTCAGCTGGTTTAGCAATCACGGTATTACCCGCAACCAATGCAGCAGCAACCTGACCTGTGAAGATGGCCAATGGGAAGTTCCATGGGCTAATGCATAGCATAGTGCCTAAAGGCTCAACTTCTGCGTTTGCATCTAGATCAATCATTTGCGTTGCGTAGTAGCGTAAGAAATCTACAGCTTCACGAACTTCTGCAATGGCATTGGCATACGTTTTACCACTTTCACGACAAAGTAAAACCATCAGTTCTTCTAAGCGAGCTTCCATTAAGTCAGCAGCGCGAAGGAGGTAACTCGCACGGGTGTCTTTAGCCGTACGTGCCCAAATGTCTTGAACAGCCTGCGCATTGTTTAATGCTTGCTCAACTTGTTCAGTTGTTGCTTCTTGTACATAACCCACAACATCTGAGTGACGTGCTGGGTTGATAATGCTTTGCGGAGCAACGGCGTCATTGGTCTGAAAGTGCTCACCCATTGGTGCAGCAGACCATTGGTGCTTAGCAAACTGTTGAGCTGTTTGGTTCAGATGAATTAATGCAGAGTCATTTGCAAGATCTAAACCTTTAGAGTTTGCACGCAGTTGGCCATAAAGCTCAGCAGGAAGTGGAATCGAAAGGTGCTTTTGACCCACGATATTTTCACGTTTTGCACTGCTTAAGATGGTTTGAGTTGGATTTTCAATCAAATCATCAATCGCGAGTGACTTGTCTGCAATACGGTTTACAAAAGAGGTGTTTGCACCATTTTCAAGTAAACGACGTACAAGATAAGCCAATAGTGTTTCATGGTTACCGACAGGTGCATAAATACGGCAAGGTACACCTAGTTTTTTATCTAGTTTTTCGCCGACTACTTGTTCATACAGTGGCTCGCCCATGCCGTGTAAGCATTGGAACTCATACTGACCTACGTAGTATTTCTCTGGGTTGGCCATTTCATAAATAGTCGCCAAGGTTTGCGCATTGTGTGTTGCAAACTGTGGGTAGATTTGTTCTGGTGCAGCCAATAATTTCTTCGCACAAGCGATATACGACAAGTCTGTATGTACTTTACGGGTAAATACAGGGTAGTCAGTCATCCCTTCAATTTGTGCTTTCTTAATTTCGCTGTCCCAGTACGCGCCTTTCACTAAACGGATCATTAAGCGCTTTTCGCTACGTTTAGCCAAGTCTACGATGTAGTCTACCACGTAGAAACAACGTTTTTGATACGCTTGGATAACGAAACCAATGCCTTTCCAGTCTTTGAGTTCTGGTTCAAAGCATAGACGTTCAAGCATTTCTAAAGAAATTTCTAAACGCTCAGATTCTTCTGCATCAATATTTAAACCGATGTTATAGCCGCGTGCTAATTTAGCAAGCGTAAAGACTTTACCGTACAACTCTTCATGCATACGTGCAACTTGCGCACGTTGGTAGCGAGGGTGTAGAGCAGATAATTTAATTGAAATACCCGGACCGTCATAAACATCTTTGTCTTTTGACGCTTGACCAATGGCATGAATGGCATCGGTATAATCTTTCATATAACGATCAGCATCATGATCGGTCAGTGCTGCTTCACCCAACATGTCGTATGAATAACGGAAGCCTTTTTCTTCAAGACGTTCAGCGTGTTGTAATGCTTCACCAATGGTTTCGCCAGTCACAAACTGTTCGCCCATCATACGCATAGCTACATCAACTGCTTTACGGATGATGCCACGACCACTACGTGCCAATAAGCCTGTTAAAGTGCCTGATAAGCTATTTTGCTTTGGCGTTTCCATCAGTTTGCCAGTCAACATGAGGCCCCATGCAGCCGCATTGACAAACATCAGGTTACTTTGACCAACGTGTTCTTTCCAGTTGCCTTGGTTGATTTTGTCTTTAATCAATAGGTCACGTGTCGCCATGTCTGGAATACGAAGCAATGCTTCAGCTAAACACATCAGCGCAATGCCTTCTTGAGAAGACAGTGCAAATTCTTGTAAGAGACCCTGTACAATGCCTGCTTTACCGCTGCCGCTTTTACGTTCACGTAAAGTATGAGCCAAATCAAACGCAAGTTCATGAATGCGTTGATTCATCTCGTCAGAGATTTTGCTGTGGTCTAATAAGTTTTGAACACAGTCAGTTTCGGCACGTCGCCAAGCGGTATTGATTTCAACTTCAAGCTCACTTTTTTCTTTGAATTCGGTAATATATTCAAATTGAGTTTGAGCGTCGTTGAAATGCGTATTGCTTTCCATCATATTCATGCCTACATCCTGTGCATACAATAATGTGTTGAGAGATCTATAGTAATTAATTTATGATTACAGAAAGAATGCCGAATAACTCACTATAATTTGTATGCTATTTAGAGATTAATTCAGATGACGAGCCCAATTTTTAGCTTGGACCGAACAGATATCAAAATATTGGATATTCTTCAAAGAGATGGAAAAATATCGAATATTAAACTTGCCGAAGAAGTGAACTTGTCAGCGACGGCTGCTTTGGCTCGGGTGCAAAAATTAACTAAGGAAGGCTTTATTCTGAGTTATGAAGCACGCTTAAATCCGAACATGCTCAATGCCAGTTTTGTGGTTTTTGTTGAGATACTTTTGGATAAAACCACCCCACATGTCTTGGAAGATTTTCGCCATGCCGTGCTACAGCATGATGAAATTGTGGAATGTCATATGACCAGTGGGGGCTTTGATTTTGTGGTGAAGATTCGCTGTGCCAGTATGGATGAGTTCCGAAAAATCTCAGGTCAAGTCTTGTGGCAACTACCGGGCGTTAAAGAAACGCGCAGTTATCCCGTGATGGAAGTCATCAAAGAAAGCTCACGTATCCAACTTAAATACAAACCTGTGTCGAAATAATTTAGTACATGAAATGTAAAAAAGGGGCTTAAAAGCCCCTTTTTTTGGTCTACACGTTCGATTAAAGTTGTGTAGATTCTTCTTTCATTTCAGCCATCGCTTGTTTGTACATACTGTCTGCTTGTTCAAAGCGTTGTACTACTTCAGCTTCAGGGGCTTTACCCATTAAGCTTACCACTACAATGCTGATCCAAGAGAAGATGAAACCTGGAATAATTTCATATAGACCTAAGTGTCCTAATGCATTTTTCCACACAATCACGGTTACTGCACCAACAATAATACCTGCAATAGCACCATTCAAGGTCATGCGCTTCCAGAACAAAGACAAGATAATCAGTGGACCAAATGCCGCACCAAAACCTGCCCATGCATAAGCGACAAGGCCTAGAACTTTACTGTCAGGGTTGCTTGCTAAACAAATTGCAAGAACAGCAACAGCAATAACCATGAAGCGACCCACCCAAACCAATTCTTTTTGAGAAGCGGTTTTACGGATGAAAGCTTTGTACATGTCTTCTGTCAATGTTGTAGAACAAACCAGTAACTGACAGCTTAATGTACTCATCACCGCAGCTAAAATTGCAGCTAAAATGATACCCGCAATCCAAGGGTTGAATAAGAGTTTAGTCAGTTCCATGAACACAGTTTCAGGGTTTTGAGAAACCACAGCCGCCAGTTCAGGGTGTTGTTGGAAGTACGCGATGGCAATAAAACCAGCACCTACCGCACCACCTAGACATAAAATCATCCATGTCATACCAATGCGACGCGCAGCAGGAATCGTTTTCACAGAATCCGCAGCCATGAAGCGCACTAAAATGTGTGGCTGACCAAAATAGCCTAAGCCCCATGCCAATGATGACAGGATGGCAACAGTGCTGAGTTCAGAAACAATATGCAATGCTTGTGGGCGAGCCGTTTCAAGTAAGACTGTGAACTGTGCAGCATTACCATCAATCGCAAGGTAAGTCATGATTGGGGTAAGCAGCAGAGCAAAAATCATTAGACCTGCTTGGAAGGTGTCTGTCCAGCTAATTGCAAGGAAGCCGCCGATACACACATAACTGATGGTTGCAATTGCGCTAATCCACAGTGCAGTGGTGTAGTTCCAACCAAAGATACTTTCAAATAGGCGCGCGCCTGCGACCATGCCTGAAGCACAGTAAATCGCGAAGAATACTAAAATAACGACAGCTGAGATCATACGTAAGATACGTTTGCGATCTGCGAAACGACCTGTGAAATAATCAGGTAGGGTGAGGGCATTGTTTTGGACTTCAGTATGCACACGTAAACGTCCTGCAACCAATAGCCAGTTGAGCCATGCACCAATGATTAGGCCTACGGCAATCCACGCTTCAGACAAACCAGACAAATAAATTGCGCCCGGTAAGCCCATCAGTAACCAGCCACTCATGTCTGATGCACCTGCAGAAAGCGCAGTAACTACACTTCCTAAGCTACGACCACCTAAGATGTAATCATCAAAGTTGTTTGTGGACTTGTATGCATACAAACCGATGCCAACCATGGCAATGATATAAACTAAAAATGTGACGAGGGTGGGGTTAATTTGACTCATAGGCATTCCTTGGCAAAATCCGACTTGGGAGATTTTTTAATCGCTTTGTTTGAGACGGCGATTCAAGCATAAAAATAAAATTACACTCTGTAACAGTTGTGATATTTTTTTGTATATTTTGTGTAACTATTAATTGTTTTTTAAAATTAAACAATAAGTTGTTGAAAATATGTTGTTTATTGGTCAATTATTATTCTTTTTTTATAGGGTGAATGAAATTCTAAGCATTTATTTCGTAAAATCAGCGGGCTAGTTATAATTTATGATTTTTTATTGCTTACGAAAAATTACATTACCTACAAAACAGGTGTATTTACATATAAAGTGTTTCATTTATGAAATGTATTTACAGCCGTGAAATAGGTAGAAAAGACGAATATTTCACCATTGAACTAATTTTGTTAAGGCATTCATACTTTGAGTGCATTGGAAAACTTTCATATTTCTAATTAGAAAATAGGAATTCAATGGCATTTTCTGCTTGCTTTGGCACAAGTGAAAATAGAGTCGGTATAAATTAACTGCACATTTGGCAAAATCTCTCCTGAAATTGTGCAGACCATTGCGGTGGTATGTGATCAATTGAGCCAAACTATTGAAGGTTAGACATACGCTTTTCCCTATAGATGTCTATCAAGATAGAGCGGGCACCACAAATTAATATGAATAGCAACGAAGTGTTGGCTGGCCAGTTTTGTATTGGAGCATCTATTCCATTTTTAAGGTAAATACGAGGTTATTCATCCAAATGACCTTGTCAATAAATCTCAATCGATTAATGATGTCTATCCAACGGTGCTGCGTTCTAGTCACTTATTAATGGTATTGCAGCCTTAAATACCAAATGTATTCAAGCCAATCAACAGGTATGCTTGGATATAGTCATGCGTAGTGCTGGTATGGTGACTTTGTTTAATCGAATCTTAGGTCATGCGAAATGTGATGAAATGGGTAAACAGTGTATTGCGGAAAACAAAACAGTTCAGTGAGTGGTATTGGAGAAAGGGTTGTTGACTTAATAACCCTTAGGTCGCATTTTCTCATTTGAAACTTGGCTGCTGAGGTGACGCCTAAGGTTGTATCTTTAGCATACGCTAGCTAGAACATTTATAACTATATATAGGTATAAAAGTAGTCAATGCGCTGCTTTTATACTTTTTAGCCGATACAAACTAACAAAAGGTAGCAGTTAGAACTACAATAAGCTTGAGTGAAGAACCATGATTAGATGTCTATGCTGAGTAAATTAAGCCAATTATTTAAATTAAAGAAAGATGCGCCAGAACAACTTTTTTTGCAGCAGCATCAGATTGAATATGATGATGAAAAAGGCTTTATCATTGAAGGTATTGTGCTAAATGCCATACATGCTGAACGTTTGGTCTATTTTTCAAATCGTAGAATTAGTGAGTTTGATGATCTTAATGCACTTTTTTATAGTGCTATGCTAATCAATGAGAAAATCGACTTAGAAATTGCCAATGAACGATTTGTCGCACGTTTAGGTAATAATCTAGAAAACTTAACTGAGCTAAAGCAAATGATTAAGCTACTTAATGACTATTACTACCAGTTTATACGTGACAAAAAATAAGTCTTTTGAAAGCCATAAATTTGAGTTGTAAAAAGGACTTAGCGCTAGATGGATGTTGTTCTTGTCGTGAAAAATAACATGCAGCGAGAGGACATCATGCTAGTATATGACGCATGTTTTTAAACGCTAAAGCCATGTCCATGTTCCAAGAAGAAATCTCCCAACTGAATGTGCAACAACTAAAAGCAGGCGAAAAACGTTGGCTGGGAAATTTGCTCGGCTCTTCAGCTGCATTATTCATTCATACGTTAAGTTCACAAAATAAAAAGCTCTTTGTGGTTGTGGCAAAAAATAATCAACACTTAGCACAACTCGAAAGTGAATTTGAATTTTACGGTATTCGACCGACCATTTTCCCAGACTGGGAAATTCTGCCTTATGATCGTTTATCTCCTCATCAGGATATTGTGTCTGAGCGTCTTGCAATTTTATCCAATATGCCGCAAACAGGCGTCTTACTGATTTCGGCTTCGACCTTGGCGCAGCGTGTAGCGCCGACGTCGTGGGTGTTGGGAGAACACTTTGATATTCACGTTGGTCAAAAGTTTGAATTGGAACAGCAAAAGAAGCGTTTAATTCAAGCAGGCTATCATTTGGTCGACACAGTATATGACCATGGTGAATTTGCGGTTCGGGGTAGCATTATGGATATCTATGCCTCAGGTCAAGCTGCACCAATTCGTATAGATTTGTTTGATGATGAAATTGAAACCCTCAAATTTTTTGATCCTGAAACGCAGCGTACTACGCAAAACTTAAAACAATTTTCCGTATTACCGGCTAAAGAGTTTCCGCTGAAAGAGGCACGCAGCATATTTCGTGATCGCTATGCAGAAATGTTTCCGACGGCAAATCCAAAGAAAAATCCAATTTATCAGGATGTGTTAGAAGGGATTGCATCACCAGGAATTGAGTTCTATTTCCCGCTCTTTTTCAGTGCAGCGCAGATGGAAACCCAAAGTACACTGCTTTCGTATTTACCAAGTCACTCCATTGTCATTACAGATAAACAAGTTGATGATGGTTTAGATAGTTTTTGGAAAGAAATCGATCGACGTTATGAAGACCGTCGCCATAATGTTGATCAGCCAATTTTAGCCCCTAACCATCTTTTTATTTCGACCAATCAAGTTTTAGAACAGCTCAATACCTTTCCCCGCATTATTGCTTCAGTCGAGGCTTTTGATCTAAAAGCGGGTGTGACCAATTTAAACACTGAACTTCCACCACGTTTAGCGGTCGATCCTAAAAATGAAAAGCCTTTTCATGCGGTTAAACAGTATATTGATGCTGCTAATCATCCAGTATTACTGGTTGCTGAAAGTGCGGGGCGTCGTGAAACTTTAAAAGATGCGTTGCGCGCAACATTGGGAGAGATTCCTAATGTCGAGAATTTTGCTGAATTTCAAAGATCCTTGCATGCCATTGCAATTACCAGTGCGCCATTAGAGCGTGGCTTGGTATTAAAAGACAGCATTAGCATCATTTCTGAAAATCAGTTGTATGAGCATCGCGTTGTACAGCGTCGCCGTAAACGCCAGCAAGAGGTTTCGGAAGAGTTTCTCATCCGAAGTTTGACTGAACTGAGTATGGGTGCGCCGGTGGTGCATATCGACTATGGTGTGGGGCGTTATGCGGGCTTAGTCACTTTAAGTATTGATGATCAAGACTACGAGTTCTTGCAGCTCGATTATGCCGATGCGGCCAAAGTTTATGTTCCTGTCACCAATTTACATTTGATCAGCCGTTATAGCGGCGGCGACCCAGACTTAGCACCCTTGCATAAGCTAGGTACTGATGCTTGGAGCAAAGCAAAGCGTAAAGCGTTGGAGCAAATCCATGATGTAGCAGCAGAGTTATTGCATATCCAAGCCCGTCGTCAAGCCAAACCAGGTTTTGGTTTTGAGTTGGATCAAGGTCAATATATGCAGTTTGCCAGTGGCTTTGCCTATGAGGAAACACTCGATCAAGCCAATGCCATTGAAGCGACTTTGTATGATATGCAATTGGCTAAGCCGATGGATCGCTTGGTCTGTGGTGATGTGGGCTTTGGTAAAACCGAAGTTGCGATGCGCGCAGCATTCTTAGCCGTGCAGAACAACAAACAAGTGGCTGTTTTGGTGCCGACGACGTTGCTGGCCCAACAGCATTATGAGTCTTTTAAAGACCGTTTTGCAGACTGGCCTATTCGTATCGAAGTTTTATCACGTTTTGGCAGCAGTAAATCACATACCAAAACGATTGAGGATTTAGCTGAGGGCAAAGTCGACATTGTGATTGGTACGCATAAAATTTTACAAGAAAGTGTCCAGTTTAAAGACTTAGGCTTGATGATTGTGGATGAAGAACACCGCTTCGGTGTACGTGATAAAGAGCGGATTAAAGCAATGCGTGCAGATGTGGACATGTTGACTCTGACTGCAACTCCAATTCCACGGACTTTAAACATGGCCTTTAGTGGCATGCGCGATCTATCCATTATTGCCACCCCACCTGCACGACGTTTAGCGGTAAAAACTTTTGTGCAAGAACATACGGGTGATTCAGTTAAAGAAGCCATCTTGCGTGAGTTACTGCGTGGTGGACAAGTTTATTTCCTACATAATGAAGTAGAAACTATTGAACGTGCAGCGGAGAGTCTTCGAGAGTTGGTCCCTGAGGCGCGTGTGGCTGTTGCACATGGTCAAATGCGTGAACGCGAGTTAGAACAAGTCATGCAGCAGTTCTACCATAAAGAATATAACGTGCTGGTCTGTTCAACTATTATTGAAACAGGGATTGATGTTCCGAATGCTAATACCATTTTAATTGAACGGGCAGATAAGCTGGGTTTAGCGCAGTTGCATCAACTGCGTGGGCGTGTAGGGCGCTCGCATCACCAAGCTTATGCCTATCTGTTGGTGCCATCCATCAAAGGATTAAAAGGTGATGCTGAAAAACGTCTGGATGCGATTCAGCGGGCATCGACATTAGGTGCGGGCTTTATGTTAGCGACGGAAGACTTAGAAATTCGCGGAGCGGGTGAGCTACTTGGCGAGCAACAAAGTGGTTCAATGCAAGCCATTGGCTATAGCTTATATATGGAGATGCTCGAAAAGGCGACCAAAGCCATTCAAAAGGGCAAAACCCCAAATTTCGATGCGCCACTCTCACTGACCGCAGAAATCAATTTACATATGCCAGCCTTAATTCCAGATGAATATCTGGGAGATGTCCATCAGCGTTTATTGTTTTATAAGCGCATTAGTAATACGGACAGTCAGGAAAAACTTGATAACATTCGTATGGAGTTGATTGACCGTTTTGGGATACCACCACAACCTGTGAAACAGCTTTTTGCTGTGCATCAGATGCGTTTGAAAGCAGAAATATTGGGTATTACCAAAATCGATATCGCTGCCAATGGTGGTACGATTGAATTTTCACCAGATACTCCTGTTCAGGCAATTAGTATTATTCAGATGATGCAAAAACACCCGACCTTTTTTAGGATGGAAGGTGGTCAGCGCTTAAAGGTCATGGTCATACTAGAGGAATATGAAAAACGGATTCAATTTATCAATGACTTATTGGAAAGTTTGTTGAAAGAGTTGCATTAAAATTTAGTTTTAATTTGCTGTGATTTCATACAGATATCTGGTCTTTCTTGCGCACTTGCGCTATAAAAAGAAAGACTTGATTTTTTGATGAAATTTATTAAAGTAATAAATGTGATGTGGTTCAAAGTAAAACGTAGTTTATTTGTGTTGAAACACATTGCTTACAATATTCACCTCTGATTGGATGTGATAGTATTAGTCATTATTCTAATTTGCATCATTTATAAAGATATGTTTAGTTTGCATCCACAACTTGCTCAAGATACGTTTTTTGTAGGCGACTTTCCACTTTCAACATGTCGCTTAATGAATGATATGCAATTCCCGTGGCTAATTTTAATTCCACGCGTGCCAGGCATCACTGAGTTATATGAGCTCAGTCAAGCCGACCAAGAACAGTTTTTACGTGAGTCAAGCTGGTTATCAAGCCAATTGGCTCGTGTATTCCGTGCTGACAAAATGAATGTTGCTGCTTTAGGTAATATGGTTCCGCAGCTCCATTTTCACCATGTTGTACGTTATCAAAACGACGTCGCATGGCCAAAACCAGTTTGGGGTACACCCGCTGTTGCTTATAGCAATGAAGTGCTTGCGCATATGCGTCAAACTCTAATGCTTGCACTACGTGGCCAAGGTGATATGCCATTCGATTGGCGTATGGACTAATACACGTGAGAAATCAAATCAGGGATGATTTGATCGTGTGCATAATGGGGAACGAGCAGTGCCATTAGATCATTGGTTATCTAAAGAGCCCAAACAATTTGTGTATTTCCATCGTGCGATGGGATATGGCATGCTGTCTTTAATAACCATCGTCTATCATTATACGATGGCAGATACCAAATATCAGATTTACGTGCCGCTGCTGTTGCTCATTGTATTATTGATCACCCCCCCATTTTCAAGGTGGTTAGGTTATCGCTTCAATAATACGATGCAACGCGGTGTGATGTTTGTTATAGATATTGTCATTACAGCGATCATTTTAGCCGCTGTACATCTCAGTATCGTACTCACATTTTTAACCATTTTTGCTATGCTTTATACGGCTATTAGCAATAAAATTTCTTTTTTGATGGTGTCTTTGGCCAGCCTGATTGGGGTGGTTGTCTTTTATGTCTCGATTATCTTTGTCTTTGGTTTTGGTGAGTATTTCGAGGCCACCAGTACCGAACTGATCGTATTGGGCTTTTTGTGTCTCACCACTTATTTTGGTGTGGGTAGCTATTATCAGCGTAACCAAATGCAAGACATATATCGCCGCAAAAATCACTATTTTGATCAGATGAACCGTTATATGGAGTTTGCCAATCAGCTGAGTCGCTATGCACCAGTTCAGTTGTGGCAATCGATCATGAAAGGTGAGTCTGAAGCGAAAATTGAATACAAGCGTAAGAAACTGACAGTTTTCTTTTCAGATATTCAGGGTTTTACAGAGCTTTCTGAAAGCTTAATTCCGGATGATTTAGCATTCCTACTCAATGATTATTTAAAACACATGACCGAGATTGCGAAGCAATATGAAGGTACTGTGGATAAATTCATGGGGGATGCAATTTTAGTGTTCTTTGGTGACCCTAATTCTGAAGGTGTAGAGCGTGATGCTCAAAACTGTTTGGAAATGGCTATGGCGATGCGTCAGCAAATGAAAATTCTGCGCGAGCGTTGGGTGAAAATGGGGTATCCGCCATTGCATATTCGTATGGGGATTTCTACAGGGTATTGCCACGTAGGGAACTATGGTGCATCGCACCGTATGGCTTATACCATTGTTGGTCGTGATGCAAACCTTGCGGCACGTTTACAAAGTGCAGCACAAGTGGATGAAATTTTAATTTCGGACGATACGCATAATTTAGTAAAAAATGATTATCTTTGTGCGCCGAAAGCGCCAATTTTCCTTAAGGGGATTAAAGGTGCTGTGAAGACGTGGCAAGTTGTTGAAAAATATACCTCGCAAAAATCAGATTATCAACGCTGGTTTGATTATGAATATAAAGGATTTCATTTACTGCTGAACTTAGATGAAGTGCAGAATTTTGAATATCCGCAGTTAATTCAAGTCTTAGAAAAAATGATTCAACGTATTCAAACCCAACAGAAGATGACCAACTCGCAAGGTATCGTCAAACTCAATCTTGAAGATGAAGTAATAGAGCCTGTTCAGAAAAATGAGTATCATTAATTTAATGGTATGAGATATAAAAATGAGAGTCATAAAAAAAGCCACTACAATGAGTGGCTTTTTTTGGCTTTGAAAATTAGTGATTTTCAGATGCGTGGTTAATTGTGTATTTAGGAATTTCAACTTCTAAGTCTTCATCCACTAACTTCACTTGGCAAGACAAACGAGAGTCGGGTTCTAAGCCCCAAGCACGATCCAGTAGATCGGCTTCAACATCATTCATTTCTTCTAAGCTGTCAAAGCCTTTACGTACCACAACGTGGCACGTTGTACATGCAGCGGACATATCGCACGCATGTTCAATCTTGATCCCATTTTTCAGTAGGCTTTCACATAGATTCGCATTCTGTTCAACTTCAAACTCAGCACCTTCTGGGCAGATTTGCGCATGTGGGAGAACTTTAATACGTGGCATAGTCTTTACCTATAAATTAGTTTGAGTTTGACCAGTCGTCGAGTTTTGTGCCTTTCAGCGCTGCATCGATATGCTGATTCATACGTGCTGCTGCAAAAGCATCACTGTGTATTTTAAGCTGTTCAACAGCAGATTCAATTGCTTTGATTTCTGTTGTTTCGAGTGTTGCTTCTAATGAAGTTTTGGCCGCATTTAATGCAACTTGTTGTTCATTCGTGAGCAGGTGAGCATCCACTTTCAAGGCTTGCTCTAAAGCTTCGAGTTCGCGTTTTGCTTCAACTTTGGTTTCTTGTAAGTGACGAAGATTTTTATCTTCTTCAGCAAACTTGTAACCATCGAGCAGTAAGCGTTCCATGTCGCTATCAGCCAAACCATATGATGGTTTGATGTCAATTTGTGCATGTACGCCAGAGGTTGTTTCTTTAGCTGAAACCGTCAGTAGGCCATCGGCATCCACTTGGAAGGTCACTTCAATACGAGCTTGGCCCGCAGTCATTGGTGGAATACCGCGAAGGACAAAACGACCTAAGCTACGGCAATGCTCAACCAAATCACGCTCACCTTGAACCACATGAATCAACATCGCTGTTTGGCCATCTTGGTAGGTGGTGAACTCTTGGCGACGTGCAACTGGGATTGCGGTATTACGTGAAATAAGACGCTCAACCAAGCCGCCCATGGTTTCTAGACCGAGAGAAAGAGGGGTTACATCAAGCAGTAATGCGCCATCGGCTGTGTTTCCAATCAACTGATTGGCTGTAATCGATGCACCAATAGCAACAACTTCGTCTGGGTTGATGGTACATAATGGCTCTTGAGCAAATACATCGCGTACAGCGTTTTGTACAGCATAAGAGCGAGTTGAGCCACCGACCAAAACCACGTTTTGAATGTCGCTGAGTTCAAGTTTGGCATCGCGGAGGACGCGTTTACACACACTAATTGTTTTATCTAAAGCAACTTTGATAATGCTTTCAAATGTCGCACGATCAAGAGTTAAGCTATGTTCTAGGACTTGTAAATGAGCGTTTTCTGCGTCGGTTAAAGCTTCTTTGGCTTTACGTGCAGCAACTAAAACGTGTGCATATTCAGTGTCATCGAACTGCTCAATGTTGAGTTCTTTTTTCGCCCATTTTACGATTAAACGGTCGAGATCATCACCGCCTAATGCGGTATGTCCACCCGTCGCTAACACTTCAAACACGCCTTGTGAAAAGCGTAAAATTGAAACGTCAAAGGTACCGCCACCCAAGTCATAAATCACATAGTTGTGATCATGCGCAAGATTGGTTTCTTGGTCGAGACCATAGGCAACTGCAGCAGCAGTAGGCTCATTTAAAAGACGTAATACGTTTAAACCCGCAAGTTGTGCGGCATCACGTGTCGCTTGACGCTGAGCTTCATCGAAGTATGCGGGAACGGTAATCACTGCACCATTGACTTCATTTTTTAAGCTCGCTTCAGCACGATCTTTCAGTTGCTTTAAAATTTCAGCGGACACTTCGACAGGGGTTTTGCGACCCTGAGCGGTTTCAAAAGCTGGCATTTGATTATCTTCCCCCACTAAAGTGTAGGGGTGTTGAAACTTAATGTCAGTTTTAGAACGTCCCATAAAGCGTTTGACTGAAACGATGGTGTTTTTAGGATCAGCAGTCAAAAATGGTTTTGCTTCGTCGCCATATTGGGTTTGATTTACACCATAATGCGCGATCGATGGGAGTAAGACACGACCTTGTTCATCATGCAAAACCTTTGCTTTGCCTGAAAGTACAGTTGCAACTAGAGAGTGAGTTGTACCTAAGTCGATACCAATGGCAATACGGTGTTCATGTGGCGCACTTGATTGTCCAGGTTCTGCAATTTGCAAGAGAGCCATGTGTTACATCCTTTGAGCGTCAAAAATTAAAAATAAGTTAAAATTCATCATCTAAATCAAAGCTATCGTCATCTTCAAAACGATCTTCAGCTTTATCTATGTCATGCATGACTTTTACAAAGAAGCGAAGTTTGCGGACATCATCACGTGCCTCAGTCCAATCTTCCTCTTCAAAATCAATTTTGAATTCGCGGACTAAACCATCAATCCATTGTTGAACGTCTAATTTGAGTGATTGTAATTCATCTGCTGAACGTGCTTCATCAAGTTGTTCACGGATTTCTAGGGCAGACTGGAGAAATTCAAAATCATTGATGGATTGATCAAGATGATAATCTTGTTTTTTTAATCCTAATAAATATCCTGCACGGCTATCGACCTGAGATAAAACTTTGAATGCTTGATTGATCTCACTTGATTTTATGAGGGCTTGATCTTTATCGAGAGCTTTATCTGGGTGATATTGTTGCTGCAACTTTAAAAATTCTGATTTTAAGGTTGCTAAATCAATATCGAGTGCTACTGGGAGGTTAAACAACTCAAAATGATTCATAGGAGAGGGATTCCGCGCTAAATTGGGGGTCATTGCGAAAGCAAAAACACTCTATGTAAATGCAATTAAAACAGTGTGATACACACTGTTTTAATGTTGAAAAGCAAGTTAATGAACTGTTATACGGTGAAAGATTCACCACAGCCACATTCGCCTTTTTTGTTTGGGTTGTTAAACTCAAAGCCTTCGTTTAAACCATTTTTCACGTAGTCCATCTCCATACCATCGAGATAAACCAAGCTTTTTGGGTCTACAAATACTTTCACCCCAAACTGCTCAAAGGTGGTGTCATGTGCATCAATTGAATCGACAAATTCAAGCACATAAGCCAAACCAGAACAGCCTGAAGTTTTCACGCCAACGCGAATACCTTCACCCTTACCGCGATTTTTTAAATAATTGCTGATATGAGTTGCAGCATTTTCAGTTAAGTTGATCATGAAAACTCCCTAATCTTTCTTTAAAATGCGAAGCAATTAAGCTTTAGATTTTTTGCTGCGGTAGTCTTCAACAGCAGCTTTAATAGCATCTTCAGCCAGTACAGAACAGTGTACTTTTACTGGAGGAAGAGCAAGTTCAGTTGCGATATCAATGTTTTTGATCGCTTGAGCTTGATCTAAAGTTTTGCCTTTTAGCCATTCAGTCACTAAAGAGCTTGATGCAATAGCAGAGCCACAACCATAAGTTTTGAAACGTGCTTCTTCAATCACACCGTTGTCATCTACTTGGATCTGTAAACGCATAACGTCGCCACATGCAGGTGCTCCGACCATACCTGTACCTACGTTTTCAGCATTTTTGTCTAATACACCTACATTACGAGGGTTTTCGTAATGGTCAATTACTTTTTCGCTATAAGCCATGATGCGTCTCCAAACCTCGGGGTCAGCGTTAATATTAAATATGGGGTCAAAACTTGATTTTTCAATGAAGTCATCCAGTATGTGGATGACTTCAATGGGGAAAATTAGTGTTCAGCCCACTCAACTGTAGAAAGGTCGATACCGTCTTTGTACATGTCCCAAAGTGGAGAAAGTTCACGAAGTTTCTCAACTGCAGAACGCGTCACTGTAAGTACATGGTCAATGTCTGCTTCAGTGGTGTATTTACCAAAACTGAAACGAATTGAACTGTGCGCAAGTTCGTCAGACAAACCTAGTGCACGTAATACATAAGAAGGTTCTAATGTTGCTGAAGTACAAGCTGAACCCGAAGATACAGCAGCGTCTTTCAACGACATCATTAACGATTCACCTTCAACAAAGTTGAAACTTACGTTTAAGTAGTTCGCAACGTTTTGTGTTGGGTGGCCGTTTAAGAAAATTTGTTCTAAGTCTTGTAAGCCATTCCAAAGCTTGTCACGAAGTACGCGAATGCGTGCTTGTTCAGAAGCTAAGTTTTTACCTGCAAGTTCAAATGCTTCACCCATACCAACGATTTGGTGTGTTGCAAGTGTACCAGAACGCATACCGCGTTCATGACCGCCACCATGCATTTGCGCTTTTAAACGAACACGTGGAGTACGACGTACATAGAGTGCGCCAATACCTTTAGGGCCATAAATTTTATGAGCAGAGAAGCTCATAAGGTCAACTTTCATTGTTGAAAGGTCAATTTCAACTTTACCTGCAGCTTGCGCCGCATCGACATGGAAGAAAATCTTGTGTGCACGAGTAATTTCACCAATTGCCGCAACATCAGTCACAGAACCAATTTCGTTGTTTACCATCATAAGTGAAACAAGAATAGTGTCTGGACGAATAGCTGCTTCAACCATTTCAGGGGTAATTAAGCCCGTGTTTGGAAGTGGCTCAAGGTAAGTGATTTCAAAACCTTCAGACTCAAGCTCACGGCAAGTGTCTAAAATAGCTTTGTGTTCAATTTTACTTGTAATAATGTGCTTGCCTTTAGACGCATAGAATTGTGCTACGCCTTTAAGAGCTAAGTTATCTGATTCAGTTGCACCAGAAGTCCAAACAATTTCGCGTGGATCTGCTTTGATCAAGTTCGCAACTTGTTCACGTGCATATTCTACTTTCTCTTCTGCCTGCCAACCGTAAGCATGAGAGCGAGATGCTGGGTTGCCAAATGTGCCGTCAAATGTCAGACATTCCATCATGCGTTCAGCGACTTGAGGGTCTACAGGAGTTGTTGCTGCATAATCAAGATAAATTGGACGTTTCATGTCAAATACCTGTTACCGATAAAAGGGCTGAATCTGAAGGTGCTGTGTTTTGGCGAATGGCAACTTTTTGAACGTTGTCACGTGCTACAAGGTCAGCAAGAGTGATTTTAGCGAGATAGTCGGCAATGTGATGGGAGAGTTCTTGCCATAAATCGTGAGTTAAGCACATTGCGCCATTTTGGCAGTTGCCTTTATGGTCACAGCGAGTGGCATCAACTGTTTCGTTTACAGCTTCAATAACTGCTAATACCGTAATTTCATCAGCGCGACGAGCTAAGTGGTAACCACCGTTGGCACCACGAATACTAGAAACTAAGCCGTGGCGCTTTAATTTCGCAAATAACTGTTCAAGATAAGCAACAGAGATAGTTTGACGAGCTGCAATTTCTGCAAGCGTGATCGTTTGTTCAGTTGGCTGCAAAGCTAAATCAAGTAGAGCAGTCACTGCGTAGCGTCCGCGAGTTGTTAAGCGCATGATTCGATACACATGATTAGACTAGATGTGCCGATTTTAAGAATCCTGACTAAAATAGTCAAGTTTTTTTAATAGGGATTGTGCGTATTTAATTTGCTTGAAATATTATGTAGTTATGCAAGCCAAATATTATATACCAATAAGCCAATCAAAAGTATAGAAAACACAAAAAATGTGACATTTATACGTTTTTGACGTTGCTCGATACGGCGGATACGATTTTTGTATTGTTTCACTTCAACCTGTAGAGTGTTGATTTTAGAACGTTGTTCTTCAATTTTCTCTAAAAGAGGTGCAATACGTTTTTTGGATGCAACGACATTTTGTGGATCAGTTGGTTCAGTTAACCAGTTTTTCCAGTCGGCAAGAACTTTAGGTGCACTAAAATGTAAAATTAAATCTCGGAACTCATCTTTTAAGGTGATGTCACCATCAATACGCATGGTTTTAATACTGCGACGGTTTCCAAAGACGAAAATTTTAATTAAATCCATCAATGTGGTGCGTACATCTAGGTCGACCGGTTTTTCAGGTGCTTTGGCATCAAATAAAACACCTTGAGCGGTAAAGGTGATATAGAAGTCAAAATAAGGCAGATAGCTATTTATTTTAATCGCAATATTTTGCTCAACAAACTTTTTACAGTGAAGTGCAACCACACGGTCGTGTTTTAAAATAAGAGAAAAGATCGTCTCAAGAACAATCATCACCATAGTGAGTAGCATATGTGTTTGATTGTGTTCTTTTTGAGAATCACTCATAAGTAGTAACCTAAATCCTGACCTGAAATGAGCATCCTGCTCGCAAAAACTTCAGACTTAAAAATAAAAATGTAATAAAGATGCTTTGTAGAACAGTTTTACAAATCGATCAAGTCTAATATTTGCTAGTATAGTGCAATCTATAAGATTTTTTGGATGTTTTTGCACATAAATCATGCAGGAGATGGTGTTAATGGAAAAAGCAGATATAGAGTTAGATGATATTTCGCAAGAAGATGAAACACTAAAAAAAACAAAAACTAAGCATCATTTTCATCGTAAAAATAGTTTGGATTTTAGAAAGTATACCAAGCAAATCTGGTTAGCCGGTTTGGGTGCTTTTTCACGTGCAGAGGAAGAGGGGAATAAATTATTTGACTCGTTGGTCCAAGTCGGCGAAGAGTTAGAATCTAAAACCACTGAAATTGCTGACCAAACGGTTGAAAAGGTATCTGAGAAAGCACGTGAATCGGTGACGGATACTAAAGACAAGGTTGAGAAGATCGTGGATCGTGGAGTAAATCACTCCTTAAACCGCATTGGATTGGTCACGGTGAAAGACATTCAGTACTTAGAAAACCTGATTCTTCAACTGAATGATAAAATCGATGTTTTGATTGAAGAAAATAAGAAGTTAAACGAAAAAGTGAATAAAAAGTGATCTGGTTGTGCTTTTGTACCTTTTTCAACGTTTTTTTGTGATTTATTTTCCAAAAAAGCATATACAGAGTATTGCGTTTTCACCTAAAGCATTGCTATAAAGGCGTTACGGTAATTTATACTAAATTTTTGGACCTTAAATAAACGATATTAAGAGGACGCGATCCACATGAATAAATCAGAATTAATTGATGCAATTGCAGAGAAAGGGGGATTGTCTAAGACTGATGCTGGTAAGGCCTTAGACGCTACAATTGCTTCAATCACTGAAGCGCTTAAGTCTGGTGATACAGTTACACTTGTTGGTTTTGGTACTTTCAACGTGAAAGAACGTGCTGCACGTACTGGCCGTAACCCACAAACTGGTGCTACTTTAGAAATTAAAGCAAGCAAAGTACCAAGCTTCAAAGCTGGTAAAGGTTTAAAAGATTCTGTTGCTTAATCTTTTAAATAAATACTAAACGCGCCTTTTCGGCGCGTTTTTTATTAAACATTAGAAAATGTGTCGATAACACATTCATTCATTGCTGCTTTTCAGTTAAAATCTCGGGCAAATAAAATATTGGAATACTTATGGAATCTTTTCGTAAAGTTATTAAGGGTTGGTTGGGCAAAGCTTTGCTCATTTTGTTTTTGACCCCTTTAGCACTTGTAGGTATTGAAGGATATTTTAGTAGCGGATCAAAAGACGCTGTAAAATCAGTCAATGGCCAAGATATTTCTGAAAAGGAATTAGAGACCTTAACCGCTTCCTTTAAAGAACAATTCTTAACTTATGCCAATGGGGATGAAACTTTACTCAACCAAAGCTTTATTAAAGATAAGGCGATGGACCAACTGATCGCAAACACTTTGTTATTGCAACAGGCTGAAAAGCTGGGCATTTCACTCAGTGATACTCAAATTGAACAGATGATTGCTCAACAGCCAAGTTTTCAAGAAAATGGAAAATTTTCAGAAACGCGTTATTCAAGCTATTTGCAGTCTGTGGGTATGAGTAGTGATGCGCTCGTTGCAAACTTACGTCAAGACCATGCATTAAAAATGATGCGTTCGACTTTTGTTGATTATGCATTGGTGAGTAAACTAGATATTCAACAAATTGCTAACTTACAAACAGAACAGCGTACTGTGCAGTTTGCCAATGTAAATCTTGATGAATATAAAAAGAACGTCAAGGTTTCAGCACAAGAGATTGAAAACTATTACAAGCAACACCCAGCTATGTTTAAACAAGTGGCAAGTGTAGATGTTGACTATGTGCTGTTAACACCAGCCAATGTACCTGCTGCTGCTTCACCTGTAACAGATGCGGAGTTGCAGCAAGCCTATACACAGTTTGTTGAAGCACAAAAAGATAATGTTGCGCCTTTGGTTAAACATATTCTGATTACGACGGATGCACGTACAGATGCTGAAGCGAAAAAACGTGCAGAAGAGGTTGTGGCAAAAATTAAAGCAGGAACAAGCTTTGCAGCAGCTGCGGCTCAATACTCTGAAGATACTGCATCTAAAGCGAATGGTGGTGCTTTAGCAGTTTATAACAAAGGCACTTTTGGTGATGCTTTTGACCAAGCTGTAGCATCACTTAAATCAGGTCAAGTATCAGCGCCTGTAAAAACTGAATTTGGTTACCATGTCATTGAAACTGATGCGCCAGCTGTGAAGTTGCCATCTTTTGAAAATGAAAAAGCACGTTTGACGGCGGAAGTTCAAAAGAATAAAACAGCCAATGCATTCTCTGATACTGTAAACAGTTTAAATGAACTGGTTGTAGACTCAGATGCTTTAGATGTGGTGTCTCAAGAAGTTAAAGGTGTACAAGTTCAAACTGTAAAAGGCATGACCTTATCTACACAGCATCCTGTATTAAGTAATGCTGCGGTAAAAGTGAAACTGTTTAACGATGACGTTAAAAACGGTGATCGTAACGCGACCAGCAGCATTCAACTTCCGAATGGGGATGTGGTTTGGGCAAAAGTACGTGATTATCATGCGGCAGGTGTCCAAACGCTTCAAGAAGCAACACCACGTGTGAAAGCAAAATTGGTTGAACAAAAAGCTTATGATGCTGCTAAAGCTAAAATTGCTCAAAGCTTAAAAGATTTTAAAACTCAACCAGCAGTATCTGTTGTTGCCAAGAGCGGTTTGACCTTTACTCCACCGCAAGTGTTTATTCGTTCACAAGGCTTACCACGTGCAGTTGAGCGTGCGGCGTTTAGCCAAGCGGCACCAAAAGCAGGACAGTGGTCTGTAACAACAGCATTATTGCCAACAGAAATGGTGGTGGTAGCGGTATCAAACGTAAACAAGACGACGTCTAGTGCGTTGACGGATGAGCAATTGGCTGAGCTTTCGAAGTTATATCAACAACTTCGTGGTCAGCAAGAAGCTGAAGATTATGTGCAATACTTAAAAGCACATGCAAAAATTAAATAATCGTATGACATAAAAAAACCTGCATTCGTGCAGGTTTTTTTATGTGTGTAGATAAACAAATTTTATTTAAGGATAAACAAGCTTAGGCACGAATTTTGAGCTCATAACCTGAATATTTACGAATATTAATCACGCCTGTATCTAAAATCAGGTACTGACCTTTGATCCCTTGTAACTTGCCGCGAATAACTGGGGTTTTATCCAGATTGTGGGATTTGATTTTCTCAGGGTATTGCTCAACTGGATAAACAAACTCGCGCGGCAGTTCGGTTTCCAAAAGCTCAACAGTTTCATTGAACTCAAGGTTTTGACTAAATTCCTCACGAATGGCTTGGATTTTAGATGCAAATTCTTCGATGAGTTGTTCGCGAACTTCAATCAAGTCGAGTGGTTCAGCTTCGCCCTTGAGCAGTTTACGCCAATCGGTTTTGTCTGCCACTTGTGTTCCAAACATAATTTCGAGTTGGCCTGAAAGACGACGCGAACCGACTTTCATAATTGGAAGGGCTTGGGTTGCACCTTGATCAAGCCAACGAGTTGGCATTTGGCTAATCCGTGTAATCCCAACTTTTAAGGCACTTGAGTTAGCTAAATAAACAATATGAGGCTGAAAGCAAACTTCATGCGCGAAGCTGTCTTCTCGGCAGGTGCCTAAGTGGTAGTGACAGGTTTCAGGTTTCATAATACACATGTCACAAGAGGCTTTGGTCTTAAAGCACTTGAAGCAATGGCCTTGTGAAAACGATTTAGAGGTTTTCGTACCACATGAAACGCAGAAGATTTTACCAGTCCATTCAATCTCGATTTCTTGACCCAAGTTAAAAGGAAGGTCAACTTCTGAACGATCTAGGATAAATTTATATTCAACATTTGCCTTGTGTGTATGTTGATCAGTTACACTAAGGTCCTTAAGACCTGCATGCATTTTATGGCAAATGCCTTGAAGTTCCATACAGAATTACTCACTCAATATTAAGGATGCGGTTATGGCTGAACTGAACGTCATTACTTCTATGCTAGACGATTTATCTCAAGAACAGCCTATTTCAACTGCATTGTGCATTGGGCAGGATCTCAGCCCAAATCATCATCAATCTATTCAATGGCAATATTTTAGCGTATCTGACTTTTTAAGTCTGCCTTTTACCCAGCGCTATGATTTAGGTTTTGTACTTTTTGATACGGCAGAAATGCAAAATATAAGCTCACAACAAAAATCACAACTATTGGTGCGTTTAAGAGATTTGATGGCAAAGCGTATTGTGGTGGTGAGTCAATTGCAGGATGAACAACTGCTTCGTGCTTTAGGTTTTACTCAACTGATCGATAAAACGACGCATGGTAAAGACTTTGCTTTATGGCAATTTAATATTTTGACCTATAAGCATGTGCCTGACTGGTTCAATTCAAAATTTTGGGCGAATCCTGAAAACTGGAATAAATTCCGTTGGTGATTCGACTGCGACTGTATTTTTTCATTCATAGCAAAAATTAACAATTTATCTCTATAGGGTTTTTTTAAACATCGTATGCTGTTTAAAAACCTAGAAAGGATAGAGTGATGACGAACCTGAATAATATTATAGAAATTTTAGCAAAGCAGGCCATGGGCGGTCAGCAACAGTCAAACCAACAAAGTGGTTTGGGTGGAATTTTGGGTTCGGTGCTTGGACAACTCGGAGCGGGTGGTACAGGCCAAACACAACAGGGTGGTCTGGGTGATATTTTAGGCTCGGTGTTGGGTGGTTTGACTGGTGGGCAGTCGCAGCAGGTGCCAAACTCGCAGAACTCAGGATTTGCAGGTGGTGGAAAAAGTTTATTGATTGCGGTATTGCCTTTGATTTTGGCATGGATTCAACAGCAAGGTGGTTTGCAGGCTGCTTTAGATAAACTCAAAGGACAGGGTTTAAGCAGTCAGGTTGAGGACTGGGTTTCTACAGGATCAGGAGAGAACGCCAGTGTAAATCCAGAGCAAGTGCAAAACTTGTTTGATGATGCCGCGGTGGAGCAAGTTGCAGAGCAAGCGAATGCGCCTAAACAAG
The DNA here is from genome assembly GCF_002018925.1 of Acinetobacter sp. MF4642. NCBI lineage: Bacteria > Pseudomonadati > Pseudomonadota > Gammaproteobacteria > Moraxellales > Moraxellaceae > Acinetobacter > Acinetobacter sp. MF4642. The sequence goes on along the minus strand of NZ_MVON01000030.1, from coordinate 2,961 downwards.
ATGTATATAGTGCTATTTCACAAGTGTTACCGCAAATTATTGACTCACTCACCCCGCAGGCAGGACAAACCAACCCTCAAGAAGCCAACGCGGATATTCAACAGGTGATGAATTTAGTATCTGGCTTTTTAAAGCGTTAATGTTAAAAAATCATCTTTGTAAAACTTACCTAGATAAACAAAGCCAGCAAATTTGCTGGCTTTTATTTGCCTATAAGTTGTTGCAATAAAAAACACGCCGAAGCGTGTTTTTTTGTTTTTTAAGTTCGGTTAAGACTTAGAAGTCGTAACGGAAACCTAAAGAAAGTGCTGTAGAGTTTTCGTCTTTAGCACCTTTTACAGAGTTACCAAAGCTACGACCTTCTTTCCAAGGAGTAAGGTCTGCATTTTTATCATTTAACATGGTTGCAAGGTTTGCATATACACGTACTGCCTTGTCTAAACGATGTTCAACACCAACCGCTAAAAGGGTAGAGTTTGCATCATCGGTGTCAACGTCACGGTGGAATACCTGACCGCGTACATAAGTTTTCGGTGCCACTTTATAGTCTGCTGCTACGCCAAATACTTGTGCATCAGCATATTTTGCTGCAGTACCTTCTAAATCATGTGTAAGGTATTGGTATAAGCCACCGAAGTTTAATTCAGGTGTAATTTTATATGCTGCCGCAACACGGAAACCATCACGTTCGCCTGCGCCAATTGCAGAGTTTTCTTCGTAACGTTCATAAGCAGCAGCAAAGTCAACCGGACCTTCGTTATAAGTTAAAGCTAGATCGTAAGCTTTATTATCGTCCTGACCTTCACCAGTAGTTGCATCTTTTGGAATTGAAGTTTTTGGATGTAATGATAAAGCTGCAAGTACGTTAAAGCCACCACCGAATTTAGGAGATTTATATTCAACGGTATTTTCGTTTCGTTCATCAAACTTTTGATCACTAACACGTGTTACGTTGCGGATATCACCAACCATGTCACCAAAAAAGTTGACTGGACCACGAGCCACTTTAAATGGGCTGTCAAAGCGACCTGCACGTACTTGACCAAAGTCACCTTTTAAACCTACAAAGGTATCACGAGTAGAAAAATCAACGCTTTTGTCATCTTGGTTGCCGCTAGCAAAGTTAATTTCTTGCTCGATTTGACCAAAAACAGTCATGCCGTTTTCTAATTTTTGTTCAGCTTTGAAGCCTAAACGTGATGAGTTTGAAGAAAGACCAACTTCGTTATAGTCAGCGCCATCATCCAGATAGTCTAAAGAAACATGCGCACGGCCATAAATTTTTACGTCAGCAGCCATCGCTAAAGCTGGTGTAAGTAAAGTTGCCCCAACTGCTAATGCGCAAAGTGTTTTTTTCATGTGTAGCTCCAAGAAAGACTTTTTGTTGATTCGTCTATAAAAGGTTATTCAGTCGTCTTTTTATTCATCAGACTTCTGTCTCTTGGCGCTCATTATTGATTACAAATAAGTCATTAATATTAAGGTAATATTACAAAAATATTAAACAACTCAATGTCAAATGCATTTCCGCGATAAATTGTTAAGGTTGATTTTGAGTGCTTAGGTTATTGATCTTATTTATTTTTAGACCTAAAAAAGGAGCCGAAGCTCCTTGATTGAATGGATGGAATTACAAAGCAGCGCGAATTTTTTCTGCTTGTGCTTTGATTTTTTCTTGATCACCCATTTGTAACGCATGCTTACCTAGCTCATGTACCGAACTCGGAATGAGGTGGAAATGTACATGGGGAACGGTTTGCCCAGCAGCAGCTCCAGACAGTTGCATGAGGACAATGCCTTGGGCATCCAAACCGACTTCAATGGCTTTTGCTACTTTTTGTACCACTTGAATGGTGTAGGCAGCAGCATCGGCAGGGAGGTCGAGTAAAGTCACCGCAGGTGTCTTGGGTATGACTAAAGTATGACCGTCTGCTTGAGGCATAATATCCATGAATGCAAGAACTTGGTCATCTTCATATACTTTAATGGCTGGAAGTTCACCACGTAAAATTCGTGCAAAAATGTTTTGCTCATCGTAAGCCATGTCTATTCCTTAAGTTTCGCTTAAACTGATTTACTTACAGTTTAATTCTTTTTGACGTTCTTTAATCGCGTCAAGACGTTGTTGCTCTTTTTCAGAGAATTTCGGTTTAGTGGTGTAGCAATTATCATTGCCAAATTTTGCTTTCGCTTCAGGGTCCTTAAAACAGAAACCTTTAGATGCATAAATGACATCATGATCATCTTTTAATTTTTGACACTCTTGCTCAGGTGATGCCGCAAAACTTTGCGCCCCGATGAATGTTGCAAGACTGGCAAAAACCGCTACAGTCAACTTTTTCATGAGAATTTCCTCAGTTTGTAACATTGTATGTAGTCACGCTATTACTTTATAGGGGTTTGTTCTGTTTATTCAATGGTGAGTTCTTACTCAATTGTAATTTTACTTCATAATTACTGCATATAATACATAAAATTTATATATATCAAGAGCTTTTAAAATAGCAGATAGAACTGGATATTCATGTTTTTTATGTAATTTAGCCTATTTTTACAACTTTTCTTAGGCTCTAACGTTTTAAATTTCATTGAGAGGGCCCAGTGCTTCGGTACGTCAGCTTTTTTAACCTTTAATGTTCGCCTCATCTCAAATGCTATTTCAGGCATTTTTATACGATTAGCAATGAATTTTTTTAAGCTATTCATTTTTTTTGAATTGAGTACTTATGTATCATTATCGGTTAATGATATTTTTCTGTCTTAAATGGACTCTTTTACATGCTTATTTTAGATAGTCTAAAAGCTTTATCTATTGCTATTTTATTATTGAATGCTGAACCGTACCGGGTTTGTCGGAGACTCAATATTCTGAGAGACTATTCCGATGACAAAATTAAAATATACCCCTGAAATCAGAGAAAGAGCGGTTCAATTATTGATTGAATCTGAAAAAGATTATCC
>NZ_MVON01000029.1:0-37309 GCF_002018925.1 Acinetobacter sp. MF4642 | reverse complement strand
CCTGCCGCCAGCGTTCAATCTGAGCCATGATCAAACTCTTCAGTTAAAAATCATTAGTAGCTTATGGCTACAAATCTTGGCTCATCAATTTTCTGACAAATATTTCTCAAATAAACTTCGAGTAATTTTTACCATCAATCAATGAAATATTTTCGATCGATCAATCAGTAAAAATCCACACAAGTTGTTCTTCATAATCTCTTAATGATCTTTCTAACACCTCGTCAGTGCTAGAAGCTGGACTCAATATACTCAACAACTCAGCACTTCGTGCTTCGTTCGTTTCCGTCTATCTCGTCGGTATGGGGTGCATTCTAGAGGATTTCTAAAGCTTTGCAAGTGCTTTTAACTGGTTGTTTTATCGGGTGTTGTATTTTTATGCACTAAAAAGGTTCAAAAACATGCAGTCACACACCTAACCTAATAATTTTAAAGCAGAAATATAAATTTAATATTTCTGCTCTCTTTTTTCATTACTTTTGCACTGCTGCTGCTTTAATATTCACACTGAGAATTTTAACAGGTTGTTTCGGTACATCTTGATGTGGCCCTGCACGTCCTGTCGGTACTTTAGTGATCTTATCCACCACATCCATACCTTTAGTGACCTGACCAAAAACCGCATAACCTGCGTTATTGGTACTTCTATCTAGAAAGTTATTATCCACCACATTAATAAAGAACTGACTGGTTGCAGAATGCGGTAGGTTGGTTCGTGCCATCGCCAAAGTGCCACGTTTATTAGATAGACCATTGCTTGATTCATTTTGAATGGCTGGTCGAGTTGGCTTTTCTACAAGGTCCGCAGTCATACCCCCGCCTTGTACCATGAAACCCGGAATGACGCGATGAAAGATCGTGCCGTTATAAAACTTAGCTTTCGTATAGTCTTCAAAGTTTTTTGCTGAGATAGGTGCTTTATCATTAAACAGTTCAATTTCGATGTTGCCCATTGATGTTTTCATTTCAACAATCGTGTTATTTGCCATGACCGCCATACTCATACATGTAGCCGCCACTGCAACTAAACTCTTCTTTAACATTTCTTTACTCACAGCATTCAGATGTTATTAGATTTCGGTATATTAATCGTTCAGTATAAATAAAACACTACTTCTTCTAAGAAAACGAGAATAACGATGAATGAAGCTTTAGCCCTGTCTCAATTGAGTCAATTTCCACCTTGGCATTTACAAGGTGAAGCCTTTATTTTGAATTATTGGATCAGTCCGCAATTTATCCGACAATATAAAGCGTTTCGTATCGCCCCGTCCCCAATTGGTCGTGTGGTTCAAGTCATGTTGGTTCGTTATCATCAATCCCCTGTTGGACCTTATGATGAACTACTTTTGCTCGACCACCCTTTACTGAGCAAACGGCGTTTAAGTTCAATTCCTAAAATTTATGTGTCTACACAGATTTCAGTTGAACATGGTCAACAACTTTGGGGAATTCCGAAAGAGTTCGCTCAGTTTGATTGGCATACGCAGAATGAAACAACACAATGTCAACTCAGCACTCGAAACCAAACCTTGTGTTTAACACTCACCCAATGTAAAAAAGCACGTCCGTTTTATATTAATAGTCATCACATTCCACGTTCCATGCTCAAAATACAGCAAGCGTGGCAAGGTCAACGTTATGAGTTTTCTCCACAGTTTCGCGCGAAGCTAATGAAACTGAAAAAATTTGAATGGCAAAACCATACCACCCTCTTTCCAGACTTTAGCCAAGCCAAAGCTCTACAAAGTTTTTATGTCCCGAGCTTTCAGCTCGTTTTTCCAGAAGCCAAAATCCGCTCTAAATAAAAAAGGAATGTTCCACGTGAAACATTCTTTTGAAAATTCATGCTTTGTTATTTGGCATTCTTATCCCAAAATTTTCTAAAGTTCTTTGCCATTTCTATGGTGATTTTTTTTGCTCGACGAGAAATGATGGTGAAGTTCACAAATCCATGAGGCTGATCTAGATAATTCTGATAATAAACCTTATTGCCCTGCTGCTTTAATTTGATGGCATAAATTTCACCTTCATCATGTAATAAATCATGACCTGCGGTGATGACAAAAGCGGGGGCGACACTTTTTAATACGCCATAGGTTGGCGAAACAATAGGATTATCTAAAGCTACCTGATGTTGTTCAGCATACAAAGAGGTTACCCTATCAACATCTTGCCCAGTTAAGGTCAGTCCATCTTTATAAGCAAAGAACGATGGATGGCGACTTTTGAAATCAACCACAGGGTAAATTAACAGTTGTGCACTTGGCGCATAAGCTTTTGCCACAGTTCGCTGCGCCACCACGGCACTGATATTGCCACCTGCACTATCGCCTGCCACCGCAATTCGGTTTTTCAAAATTTTGAACTGACGACGGTTTTGATAGACCCAAGCCAAAGCATCTTCACAAGATTGAATTAATACATTCGGGCCAACTTCTGGCGCCAAAGGATAATCAATACTGAGCACCTGCACTTTGGCATGGATCGCCAGTAAGCGACAGACTTCATCATGACTGTCGAGGCTGCCAACTACAAAGCCGCCGCCATGATAAAACACCAACATCGGAAGTTTCTTATTCGGTGCAGGATGATAATGCCGCGCAAATACAGTTCCACTTTGTAAAGGTAGACGTAAATCTTCCACTTGTTTTACCGCGCTGGGTTTCGCGGTCAATATTTGAATTTGATGATCAAACAATTTACGCGAACGATGATAGTCTTCAAAAATAAAGCCCGATTTGCCTTGCTTATATTGAGCTGCCATTAAGCATTTAATAAAGGGATCTAATTGCTCAAACTGGTGAGGATAACCCAGCGCTTTCACCAAGCCTTCTTGTGCTACTGTCGGTAAGCGATCAATCACTCGTGCCGCACTGCCTTGGCCTTGTTCCATCCATTGTTGTAAAGTTTGATTCAACACGCCCATGTCAATAATATCCTTTTATCGTTCTTCATATTCTCTACATGATCAGCACTTATGTGACCATTCTCTTATATAAGTCTTCACATCAAGATACATAGCAATACGTCCTATACGCTAATCTTCTTTTAAGAGCTTGTCATTGACAATTTTTATGCCGATTTAGGAGTGTTTTGCTACTCCGTTTTTATGAAGGAGACCTGCCATGACTAAAAAAATAATATTCCTCTCACTCATCAGCACCTTGTTTGTTGGTTGTGTGGCTTTTCCTGAGGATGGCTACTATGACGGACGCTACGACCACCGCTATGATTATGATGATCGACGCTACGACCAGCATGATCGCTATGAACGTGAACGAGACCGCAAACGTTGGGAATACCAACAACGACAAAACCGCATCGAGCGTGAACGTCGCGAGGCAGACCGAAACCGCCAAAGACATGCTGAATGGGAACGCCAAAACCGCGAACAAGAACGGCAACGTATTGAGGCTGAGCGCAAACGGATCACCAATCAACGTCATCAAGACTGGCAACAGAAAAAGCGTGATCAAGAGCGATTAAACCAAGAACGCAAACGTTATGATGCTGAACGTCAGCAACGACAAAATGCCGAACACCAACGTCGTGAGCAAGAGCGTCAACGGACTGAAGATCGACGCAAACAATCCCATAAGGATCGTAAGCAACGTCCCGATGATCAACGCCGCGATCAAAACAAAGGTTGGGATAACTCACGTCAAGAACGATAAAATCGTCATCGTACATCAGACTGATGAAATAACACGGCTGAACAGCTTCTAATTATTTACCCTTAAAAAAAAGACCTTCACGGCATCCTGTGAAGGTCTTTAACAAAGCGAATGTAAGAGAAGTTCTCTTTTAAGCTTTATTGTTGTGTTGTCGCAGGTGTAGATTGGATGGGTTCAATCTGAGCCGCAGGATCTGCTTGAACCTCGACTCCAGCACTCCCCTCAACGGTTGCTGTTGCATCCGGTGCAGTGGTCACTTGAGCGGACTCAGGCGCTGTATTGGTTTCATTTGAGCTACAGCCCACAATGGCAAATGCTGAACCTAAAAGCGCTAGAGACAATAATGCAGTTTTCTTATTTAACATTCTTTCATTTCCTTTTACGTCATACAAAATAGCAAAGCCAAACTTTGCCCTGCCTATCTTTGTCAAATCCGAAAACTTTTACACACGTGCTGAGTTGTAGTTTTTGCAGACTCGAGTACAACTTGTGCAATTTTTTATTAATTGCGCACAAATGCCGCCTTAGCACTACATCTCAACAGCAATGCAAGTTAATGTGCTGATTCTTCATTGTTTCTCTCTTCGATGAGCAGCACAAAAGGAAATCTATACTTGGCCCATCAACTCTTCAGCATTGCAGAACTCCTGTATGCTGATACACGATTAAATAATGTTATTTTTAAATTTGAAGCAAAAAAAAGCTTAACCCAAGGCGGATTAAGCTCGAAAAAGCATACAAAAATAAAGAAACCACAGCGTTAAAACTCGAATTTTGAGCGTAAAGCTCGAAGCATCCTGACAGCATTATACCTTTGCACTGAATAAAGTACTTTTCGGAGACGTACTATTCAAAAACCTAAATCTCTAATTTAGGAGGGTTTCCCCAAGCTATGCAAATAGGTCGCAGTCACCATACTTTGCTCTCTCCACAAAGTATGATCACCGCTGATGAACTCATTATGTGGTCAAGCGAAAAATTAGTAAAACAGATAAATTTAATTAAAATAATTCAATGTAACGATTAGCCTTTTTCAACATAAAAAAACTCAAGCAGAATTGGAAATGGACCTTCGGACAGAATAAGCACCTAGAAAGCCTGATTTCAGCAATTTTTTACCAAAAATACATGAATTAATCACTGAAGCCGCTTGAATTTTTGGCTGTTGCCCCGACCTTTTATAGTAATCCTGAATTCAATAACGCATGGCAGTTCAGATTAACCCAGTTAACACTGATGCCTGAAGGACTGTACATGTTTAAAAACCCATTTAAACGGAGTAAATCAATGGCGACTGAGCACAATCAAGAAGCTCAAGATCTAGGGCAAGAGCAAGCGGATTCACAAACAGCGCAAACTCAAGCTGAAGCTGAGCAAGCTGAAGTTTCAGTTGAGGATTTACAAGCTCAAATTACCAATCTTGAAGAAAGCTTAAAGCTTGAAAAAGCCCGCACTGCAAATGCTGTATACGAAGCACAAAAAAGTGTAGAGCGTATTCAACGTGAATCAGAGAAGCATAAAGACACCGTTCTCGAAAAATTCGCAAAAGAGTTACTGGACTCAGTGGATAATTTAGAACGTGCCCTTAGCGCATCGGGTGAGGAAAAAACACCAATGTTTGAAGGTGTGGAACTGACGTTGAAATCGTTACTGACTGCACTGGAAAAATTTGGTGTGGTCGCAGTTGATACAGCAAATGGTTTCAATGCGGACTTGCATCAAGCAGTCGGGATTGATCCAAATGCGAAAGCCAACGAGATCGGAACGGTATTACAAAAAGGTTATACCTTAAATGGTCGTTTGCTTCGTCCAGCAATGGTCATGGTTGGCGCATAAACTCTATAAATTCGAGAGTTTGTAAAATTTTTTCTTGATTATCACTTGAAAAAAATTGAACGGCTCTCATATCGAATAACAAGCAAAAACATTGCAAAAATTTTTGAGGAATCATCCAAATGGCTAAAATCATTGGTATTGACTTAGGTACAACAAACTCTTGCGTCGCTGTACTTGAAGGCGACAAAGTTAAAGTGATCGACAACGCTGAAGGTGCACGTACAACACCATCGATTATTGCGTATAAAGATGGCGAAATCTTGGTGGGTCAGTCTGCAAAACGTCAAGCAGTGACTAACCCTAAAAACACATTATTCGCAATCAAACGCTTGATCGGTCGTAAGTATCAAGACCAAGCGGTTCAAAAGGACATCGGTCTTGTCCCTTACAAAATCATCAAAGCTGACAATGGTGATGCTTGGGTTGAAGTAAACGACAAGAAACTTGCACCACAACAAATCTCTGCTGAAATCTTGAAAAAGATGAAGAAAACTGCAGAAGATTACTTAGGTGAGACAGTAACTGAAGCGGTGATTACCGTTCCTGCTTACTTTAACGATGCACAGCGTCAAGCAACTAAAGATGCGGGTAAAATCGCAGGTTTAGAAGTTAAACGTATCATCAACGAACCAACGGCTGCTGCACTTGCGTTCGGTATGGACAAAAAAGAAGGCGACCGTAAAATCGCAGTTTATGACTTAGGTGGCGGTACTTTTGACGTATCTATCATTGAAATCGCTGACTTGGATGGCGACCAACAAATTGAAGTATTGTCGACTAACGGTGATACCTTCCTTGGCGGTGAAGACTTCGATAACGCGTTAATCGAGTTCTTGGTTGAAGAGTTCAAGAAAGAACAAAACTTCAACTTGAAACAAGATCCACTTGCATTACAACGTTTGAAAGAAGCAGCTGAAAAAGCAAAAATCGAGCTTTCTTCGTCAAATGCAACTGAAATTAACCTTCCGTACATCACGGCGGACGCAACTGGTCCTAAACACTTAGTGATCAACGTAACGCGTGCAAAACTTGAAGGTTTAGTGGCTGATTTGGTTGAACGTACAATCGAACCTTGCCGTATTGCACTTAAAGATGCAGGTCTTTCAACGTCTGAGATTTCTGATGTGATCTTGGTGGGTGGTCAGTCTCGTATGCCACTTGTACAACAAAAAGTACAAGAGTTCTTCGGTCGTGAACCACGTAAAGACGTGAACCCTGACGAAGCGGTAGCAATGGGTGCTGCGATTCAAGGTGCGGTATTGTCTGGTGACAAAACTGACGTACTTCTTCTTGATGTTACTCCGTTGACACTTGGTATCGAAACCATGGGTGGCGTGTTAACAGCAATTATTGAGAAAAACACCACGATTCCTGCGAAGAAATCTCAAGTGTTCTCAACTGCTGCGGACAACCAACCTGCTGTAGACATTTCTGTGTTCCAAGGTGAACGTAAAATGGCACAGCAAAACAAATTGTTGGGTAACTTCCAATTGGGCGACATTCCACCTGCTCCACGTGGTGTGCCACAAATTGAAGTATCGTTCGACATTAACGCTGACGGTATCTTAAAAGTATCGGCTAAAGATAAGAGCACTGGTAAAGAGCAATCAATCCAGATTAAAGCAAACTCAGGTTTGTCTGATGCTGAAATCGAAGCAATGATCAAAGATGCTGAAGCGAATGCTGAAGAAGACCGTAAGTTCGAAGAACTTGCGAAAGCACGTAACGAAGCGGATGCATTAGTATCTTCTGCTCAAAAAGCAGTGAAAGATCTAGGCGAGCAAGTAACAAGCGATGAAAAAACTGCCATTGAAACTGCAGTCGCTGAGCTTGAAACTTCGACTAAAGAAAATGATGTAGAAGACATCAAAGCGAAAACTGAAGCACTTCAAAACATCATCATGCCGATCACGCAACGTGCTTATGAAGCTGCGCAAGGTCAAGGCGGTGCTGAAGGTTTCGACCCGAATGCATTCGGTGGTGACGCTGGTCAACAACAGAAAGCGGACGATGGCGTTGTAGATGCTGAGTTCACTGAAGTAAAAGATGACAAAAAATAATTTGTCTCTTTAATAAAAAACCGCGCGAAAGCGCGGTTTTTTATTACCTAAATATTGTTGTTTCACAGTCCACTTTTACATTAGGCTGATAAAAAATTTAGACCTTAGCCACCCATGAAAACTTTACAGTTGGCTCTCATCGCCCTCATTACAACCTTCGGTTATGCATGTACCACAATAAGCCCCTCCGTAGAAACAGCTAAAAACCAACATCAGCAAAGCGCGCAGCAGCAGATCCAACAAGCCTTCAATCAACTCCAAACCACGGGGGTGATTGTCATTAAGGATAAGCATGGCTTACACAGCTACGGCAATGACTTGAGCCGTGCTCAGACACCCTATGTGCCCGCCTCTACCTTTAAAATGCTGAATGCCTTAATCGGACTAGAACATGGTAAAGCAACCCGCACCGAGGTATTTAAATGGGATGGTCAAAAGCGCAGCTTCCCTGCTTGGGAAAAGGACATGACTTTAGGGCAAGCCATGCAAGCATCTGCCGTTCCCGTTTATCAGGAGCTAGCACGGCGCATTGGCCTAGACCTGATGAAAAAAGAAGTGCAGCGCATTGCATATGGCAATCAACAGATTGGCACCGTTGTCGATAATTTTTGGTTAGTCGGTCCACTGCAAATTACGCCTGTTCAAGAAGTCCTTTTTGTAGAGAAGCTGGCCAATACACAACTCGCTTTTAAACCCGATGTACAACATGCAGTACAAGACATGCTGCTGATTGAACAAAAACCGAATTATAAACTCTATGCCAAATCTGGTTGGGGCATGGACCTAGAACCGCAAGTGGGCTGGTGGGCAGGCTGGGTCGAAACTTCAACAGGTGAAAAAGCGTGTTTTGCTTTGAATATGCAGATGAAAACAGGGATTTCAGCCAGCGTGCGTGAGCAACTGGTCAAACAAAGTCTGACAGCGTTGGGAATAATTTAAACCCACAGAGAAGAAGCATTTTTTATGTTGCAAAGGTATTATTTACGCTAAAGTAGCTAAAAATAAAGATATATGAAGAAATATGCGTCAAAGTCTCTTGTTTGCTTTACTGGGCTTTTTAGGGTTGATTCTATATCAAAATATACAACAGCCCCAGCTGCGTCTCAATCCACTGCTGGATCGACTCACCCATCCATTCGATCAGCGTATTCGCTATCGCATTGCGGAAGTCGATCCGCGTTTTGGTCTTAATGAACATGAGTTAAAGCAGATTAGCCAGCAAGCCACGGACATTTGGAAACAGGGTTTGGGCCAAGACTACTTTGTCTATGACCCTAATGCTCGGCTCAGTATTCGACTCATTTATGACCAGCGTCAAGATGAGTCGTTACAACGCCGCGATCAACTGTCTAAACTGACACAAAATGAACACGGGCTGAGTCAAAAAAATACTGAACTCAAAGCCATGCAACAAAATCTGGCACGCCACTCAGGGGCTTTAGATGTGCAAAAACAGAGTCTACAAGACCTTAGCCAAAACTATAATGCCATGATCCGTCAGTATAACCAGCACGGCGGAGTCCCTGCTTCGCAGCAAGCGGCCGTACAACAGAGTTTGGTGCAGCTGCGTCAACAGCAACACGTTTTAGACCAACAAATTGCCAGCTTTAACCTGCAAGTGAATGCCTACAATCAAAAGGTAGATGAACTGAACCGCTTAGATCAAGGCCATAATCTGGCCATCGACCAGTTCAACCAACGCTTCCAACCCCGTCTATTTGATAAAGGACTGTTCAATGGGCGTGAAATTCATATTTATGAGTTTGAGTCCAAAGAAGACTTACGTCTGACTTTAGCGCATGAATTTGGCCATGCCCTCGGAATGAAACATCATAATGATCCGAAAGCCCTGATGTACCCAATGCTAGAAGAGCAAAATATGCAGCATTTCCGTTTACAAAGTGCTGATATTGCGTTATTTAATGCCCGTTGAAGTGATGGATTACTAAAAATAATCCCCTAATTTTAATATGTGTATGAAATACAATCACAGCACATCTTGACTCGGGTTCGTGTTATTGTAAATAATTGAATATCCACTAGAAGCTTTGGAGACGAATGTGAGTTACTACCATATCTTAATCGAAGTAAATGACCACATCAGTACGATTGAAGAAACTCGTGATATCGAAATTTTTGATATTGTTGAGATTCAACCTTATCTCCATTCTATTCTATTGCCCTATTTTAACGAGCAGCTGTTAGAACTTGAAGATGAAAATTTAGAGTTTAAGGATATTTTACATCTGGAAGTTAAACAGACGCTTTTACCAATCAATGACTTGATTGAAGAAGAGCAGAAATTGTTACCGAGTGACACCGATGTCACCATTACTGCCTATGAAATTTTTAATAACCGTGACTTAAGCCAAGATGTCACCACGATTATTTTTGACTTACTCGATGCGATTAAACTCGATTGAAAGCGAATGATTGCACATAAAAAAAGCCCTCATCATGAGGGCTTTTTTAATCAGATCAGGTTTAGATCGAGAAAGATGAACCACAACCACAGGTCGTGGTTGCATTTGGATTTTGCACGATGAAACGTGATCCTTCTAAACCTTCAATATAATCCACCACTGAACCGACCAAATATTGATAACTCAATGAGTCAACCAACATTTTCACATCACCATTGATAAATTCTGCGTCGTCTTCATTTTGGTTTTCAGCAAAGTTAAAACCATAAGAAAAACCTGAACAACCGCCGCCCGTGACATATACACGAAGCATTAAATCTTGATTACCTTCACTGTCACGTAATTGACGTACTTTATTTGCGGCATTGTCGCTTAGTTCAAGTGCTTGGGCATTCATCTTAGATTCCTCAGTTCGGTTCAGCTGTCTTTCAAATCAAAAAGACCATATTTCGAGTATAGCATACTCAATATATGGTCCCTATTTGAATATTTAAAGTCAAATCAGACTAATTTTCTCAAGATTGTTTGTAATTTTCATCCTGTAGTCCACATTCAAAGTTTTTCGCCGCTTGCTTACAACGGAATTGCCATAACAGTTTCATCATTCGCTTATCGTAAATACCGCGGTTGGTGAGATCAATTCGTGCTTCCCGCATCATCTTTTGATAACCGGGTTGATCTGCAGCAGGCACCTGCATCCAATATTTTTGCGGAATTTCAGCTTTCATTTTACCTAAGATACCGAATGCACGCGGCAGCTGGCCTTTGACCCATTCTCGTGATTTTTGTCCATAACCTGCAGGAAATTTATCTGGACGAATAATGATATTGCCTGTGACCTGTAAAATCGGATAATTTACAATCGCCCCTTTCGTCCCCAAGCCTTTATGTAACTCTAAGGGCTTAAAAACCGCTGCAGGTGCACCAATAATATCGACTTGACCGTTATTGAACTTTGCACCAAAGTTCGTGACATCGGCACTCACAGCTTGCGCACCAATTTGTTGAACCATGACTTTTTGCGCCTGGTCATAGTCTAAAACCGCAATTTTCTTGCCTGCGGCTTTCGCTACTGTATTGATGCTACGGTCATTCACCAATAAAAAGGCATCCCCCACAGGAATCACACCTGCCACTTCATACTTGCCATTGACCATATGCTTAGCAAAAGTGGGGCTGGCCAAGCCTTGCATCACTTTAACCGCTAAATTGAGATCGGGAATCGCACCAATCGCGTCGAGTGAACCTGTAAACGAATTAAATTGACGCCCGCGCATGCCTGTAACACTAATGGCATCGCATTTTCCTGCTTTAAAATCCTCAGCAATCACGGCTTCGTTTTGTCCGACCCGCAGTTCAATATCCGCACCCCAGTTTTTAGCCGCCAACTGATAATCTTTCATCAGGCTATACACATCACCATTTTTACCGACCAAGTCGAATACACAAACCACTTGTTTGGCTTGCGCCATCGCTGTTGCAGAAATGACTAATGTCCCGACACTGAGGCTTTTCATCCACTGTTTCATGTATCTTCCTTTAGACTTATTGTTGTTTATTGTGATGAGTCACTCACTTGTGCTCTTTGTTATTTTTTAATGCCCCGACTGACACTTCACTCGGTCCAAAACCACTCATTTCCTACGCGCTATATAAATTAGCGGCATCAAAACCATTTAAATCGGTCGATTAAAAGCAAAAAAAGAAAGCCCAATTAAACTGAGCTTTCTTTGATTACACTCGGCAAATTACTCACCGCCCAGTGAGCATTCAAAGTTGGCTTTATCGACCGAGCAACGGGCTTTTTTCAACACCGACATCATTGCTGGATCATAAATGCCTCGTTTGGTCATATCCATCCGACCATCGCGCAGCATTTTTTGATATTTGGTTTTGTCTTCTGCTGTAAGATTCATTTTGTATTTTGCAGGAATGCCTGCTTCTAAACGACCAATCATTGCGATGCTTTTCGGTAGGTTTTTCACAAACCAATCTCGCGATTTTTGTCCAAAGCCTGCTGGAAATTGATCTGGGCGAATCACAAAGTCAGCTGTCACTTGTAGTACAGGGAAGTTAAACATGGCGCCATTCGTGCCTAAACCCTTATAAATCTCTAAAGGTTTATAAGCATAAGCCGGTGCGCCGACCATATCGACTTGACCATTATTAAACTTCGCCACAAAGTTAGACACATCGGAAATTACCGCTTGCGCACCGACGCGTTGTACCATGATTTTTTGGGCATCGTCATAACCCAAGACTGCAAACTTTTTACCTGCAGCTTTTTCAATGGAATTAATACTTTTATCGCGTACAAAAATAAAAGCTGAACCTAAAGGCGCAATCCCTGCCACTTCATATTTTTTACCGCTAAGATTGGTCACCATTTTGGCCGCATTACGCTGATCCAATGCAAAAGTAATCGCACGTTGTGCAATGGCATTGCTTGGCGCTCCGCCCAAAGCATCAATAGAACCAACAAACTTATTGTACTGGCGCGCACGCATAGCGGTCATAAACACGCCATCACACTTGCCTGCTTTAAAGTCGTTGTCGGCAACGGCTTCATCTTGGCGAGGGATTAAATTAATTTCAGCCCCCCAGCTTTTTGCTGCCAAAGCCCATTCTTGCGCCATTTGATAGGACTCACCGGATTTGCCAAGCAAGTCAAATACACAGATGTCCACTTTGGCCGCTTGTGCTGTCGACGCTACACCCAAAGCAGAAAAAGCAGCGAGTGCGAGGGTTAATTTTTTCATTCTTGTGTCCTTGTTCGTTTTGTTGTTTGACAGGTGTCCATACACATGCAAAATATTAAGCAAGTTAAAATTAAAAAAATAGAGCATTTACTCAGAAATCACTGTCAATTGGGCAAATTTTTTTCTTTTCTCTCATTTTTATTGTCAGATGATTTATAAAAGTATTTTAAATTCATTATATTAAAATAAAAAGTATGCATCATTCGTTTTACATGAATGATGCTTAATATTACAAAGAAATACAGATTTTCGCCTTATTCACCGCCCAATGAACATTCAAAATTGGTACGTTCAACCGTACAACGGGCTTTTTTCAACACGCGCATCATCCCTGAGTCGTAGACCCCTTGTTTGGTTAAATCAATGCGCCCTTCCCGTAGCAAACGCTGATATTTTTCTTTGTCTTCTTTGCTGAGTTGCATTTTGATTTTACTGGGAATAGTAGCTTCAAGTCGCTGGACCATAGCAAAGGATTGCGGAATTTTTTGCAAAAACCATTGCCGCGATTGCGCGCCAAATTGAGCAGGAAAACGCTCGGGTCTGACAATTAAATCCGCAGTGACATTGACCACGGGAAAGTTAAGCATAGCCCCTTTAGAGCCTAGACCTTTTTCAATTTCTAAGGGTTTATACGCATATGCAGGTGCAGCAACTACATCGACTTCGCCTGTATTAAACTTTTTTATAAAGTTGGAAATATCCGACATCACAGGTACAGCGCCCACTCGCTCTACCATCACCCGTTGGGCCCGGTCATAATGCAGGATGGCAAATTTTTTACCTTGTGCTTTTTCGATGGTATTTAGACTTCGGTCTTTTACAAAAATATAGGCTGAACCAATCAAGCCGATACCTGCCACTTCATAGTTTTCACCTTGTAATGTGGTGGTCATACGCTTGGTATTTCTAGGATCCAACACATATTCCACCGCCTTTTGTGCAATTTTATTGCTTGGCACTCCGCCTAAGGCATCAATCGAACCTGCGAACTTGTTATAGGTACGCGCGCGCATTGAGGTCATATACACCGCATCGCATTTATCATTTTGGAAGGCTTTATCGGCCAAGTCTTCGTCCTGAAACGAAATCAATTGTACCTGTGCACCCCATTTTTTACTGACCAAAGCCCATTCTTCTAAGAACTTATACGATTCCCCTGCTTTACCCAGTAGGTCAAAGACACACACCTGCTGCTTCGCTTGCACCATACTGGATAAAGTGCACAGTGCGAGTGTCGATAAAATAAAAAATCCTTTTCTTTTCATTATTATCCATTCATATTTTTTGTTTTACTGGGGAAATATATCTGTGTGCTATTCCTCAATATAGGTCAAAAAAGGTCAACTTTTAATTTTCCGACCAAAGGTTAAATGATTTCATCCTCCCCTGAAAAGCAGCTATTCAAGATTTCAGTTCAGATAAATTTTGAATGTTTAGTCTTTTGCTGACGCATCCATTAGAATAGGCGCACCTTTTTCTGATATTTGATAGTTCCATGATTCAGCTTGATCAAGTTTCATTGCGCCGTGGTGGACGAGTGTTATTTCAAAAAGCCTCCATGCAAATCCATCCGGGTTGGAAAGTTGGTCTCACCGGTGTCAATGGTGCTGGAAAATCAACCCTGTTTGCTGCGCTCTTAGGCTCAATCGGTCCTGATGATGGCACCCTAAGCCGCCCTGCTGTATGGACAGTGGCGCACATGGCGCAGGAAGTAAAAGCCTTAGATATGGCTGCAATTGATTTCGTTCTGACCGGTGATGAAGAATATTGGAACATTCAACAACAGCTCAACCATCCTGAACAGTTAACTGACACTGAACTAGCTGATTTACATGGCCGATTCGACGAAATTAACGGTTATTCCGCACCTGCTAAAGCCGCTCAGCTTATGGCGGGTTTGGGTTTTATGGAACATCAAAACCAACTCTTGGTTTCGAGTTTCTCTGGTGGATGGCGAATGCGTTTAAACTTAGCGCGTACTTTGATGAGCCGTTCGGATCTATTATTACTGGATGAACCGACCAACCACTTAGATCTCGATGCTATTTTATGGTTAGAAGATTGGTTAAATGCCTATACGGGCACCCTGATTTTAATTTCGCATGACCGCGATTTCTTAGATGCGATTACCAACCGTATTTTACATATCGAAAATCAAGAACTCACCCTCTATAGCGGTAACTATTCCACCTTTGAAACCACTCGTGCAGAACGTTTAGCACAACAACAACAAGCCTATGAAAAGCAGCTCGAAACACGGGCGCATATTCAAAAATATATTGATCGCTTTAAAGCCCAAGCCACTAAAGCGCGTCAGGCACAAAGCCGAATTAAACAACTGGAACGGATGCAGCTGCTTGCCCCCGCGCATGTCGACACCCCGTTTACCTTTAGCTTCCGTGAACCCACCAAAATGAGTTCACCACTGCTGACTTTAGAGCAGGCTGATATTGGTTATGGCGACAAACTGATTGCCACCAATATCAACATACAAATCACCCCGACGAGCCGAATTGGCTTATTGGGGATGAATGGTGCAGGTAAATCAACCTTAATCAAATCTTTGGTCGGCGATTTACCTTTATTAGCAGGACAACGCAAAGCCTCAGAGCTACTGAATATTGGCTATTTTGCACAGCATCAAATGGACTCACTGGATGAATCAGCCAGCCCAATGCTGCAATTGGCACGGATTGCGGATAAAAAAATCAGTGAAGCGACCTTACGTGCCTTTTTAGGCAGTTTCGGCTTTAGTGGCGAACGGATGGATACCCCTTGCGAGAGTTTCTCTGGTGGCGAACGTGCACGTTTGGCACTGGCTTTAATCGTATGGTTACGTCCCAATGTGTTGATTCTAGATGAACCGACCAACCATTTAGACTTAGATATGCGCCATGCCCTGACCATGGCTTTACAAGACTATGAAGGTGCAGTGGTCTTGGTTTCGCATGAACGCCAACTGATTGCCAGCGTATGTGATGACCTCATTTTAGTCCATGCTGGAAAATCGACCGAATTTGAAGGCGATCTTCACGATTATGCCAACTGGTTACGCCAAGCGCGCCTAGAAATGATTAAACAAGGTGGAATCGTAGCGCCGATCGTGTCTAAAGTCAGCACTCAAAAAACCATCGTTTCAAAGGTTGATAAAGAAGCGCAGCGTAAATTGGCCGCACAGCGCCGTGAACAAACGCGCCCGATTCGTAAAAACATCGAAAAATGTGAAAGTCTGCTGGCAAAACACCAGCCACGTTTACTCGACATTGAAAGCTTACTCGGTGATGCAGGCCTATATGACGCTACACGCAAAGATGAACTCATGAAACTGATGAATGAGCAAACCGAACTTAAAAACCAAGTCAGTGAAGCTGAGGAACAAATGCTAGAGCTGATGATGGAACTTGAAGAGCTCGAAAGCTCATTCGAAAACGAATAATATTTCCTCATATACCCTGCCCGCTCTGTTTATGCATGGCGGGCATTTTTATGTCTTAACGATTGTGATTGATTTACTTTGATGTAATACCAATCTATCTCCAAACGTGTCTTTTCAGTCTATACATATAAGCCAATAAGACATGCACCCACATAATCTGAACATTTTAAAATATAAGTAATTGAAATTAAAATTATTTCTTAATAAATAAAGCGATAAATTGATTGATTCTTATTGTTTAGATATTCTTAAAAAGCAAAAAATTAGATTGTTTAATTTAGCTTAATTAATTGAATATTCAACTATATACAGCCCTATTTCCATGCATTTCACAGCTTAAAGCCAAATACAACCTTCACAACAGACAGCGAATATCCATCATGTTCAGACATGCACCTTTCAACACAACAAGTTTTGAATTTAAAAAGAGGGAATAAATTTAAAAGATCCGATTTAAATTTAAAAAATAACGTATGGTTTTAAATTTAAAAACCACACTTGAAACAACTGTGGATAAAATTATACGTATTTTAGCAACTGATATAAAGTGCTATTTTTATTTATCCACAGGCTAATGTTGTTTATTTATTCAATTGTTTTAGGCAAATCCATCCTCTTTTTTGCGCTCTTTTTCCTTAATTTAATACGGCTCTTTGGGCCTTTAAAAAACGTAATTCTTGTATTTTCCATCCCTGATCGAAGACCCATGTTTCTTGGATTTGTTGGCGATTTTCAACCAAACCGATCAAGACCTGACAGCGTGTTTGGTCACGATCAAACTCAAATTCTTCAAATTCAACGTCGGGTTTTTGAGGTTTCCAAACGCCATTTTTCACAGCATGCGCGATCTTTTCATAGCGCGTATAGTTACTCTCTACACGATCAGCTTGTTCATAGACCACTTTAAAATGCTCATCTTCATATTGAGCTAAAACCTCATAATTACCTGTAAAAAAAGCATTCACCCAAATGTCGCGTACTTGTTCTAGTTGGTTATCCATCATAATGACCTCACATTTTGCACTGTGCAAAAGACTTGATACTCACATCATGACATCGCTATAAGTCAGTTTAATAACAGTGTGCACTGCTTATATTTTATTCAAAATCATAAAAAATGCTGTAAAAAAAAAGCACCCCGTAGGGTGCTTTTATGGCTTATTTTGTAAAGCGCTTAGGCATCAATATCCGCATTCAATGCATTTTCTTCAATGAATGCACGACGTGGTTCCACATCGTCACCCATCAAACAAGAGAACATACGATCGGCTTCAATCGCATCCTGAATGGTAACTTGCAACATGTTGCGGTTTTCAGGATCCATAGTGGTTTCCCAAAGCTGGTCCGCATTCATCTCACCCAAGCCTTTATAGCGCTGAATCATCATGCCACGACGTGAATCAGACAAAATATGCTGCCATACCTGATGGAAGTTGGTGACTGCAATCTTGCGATCACCTTTTTGTAGGTATGCGCCATCTTCCAACAACGTGAACCAACTCTTGGAGTTTTTCAACAAACGTGCATATTCACCAGAACCCAATAAGCCTGCATCTAATAAGTAGCTGTGCGGCAGATTGTGTACATAGATGGTGATACGAGGTAAGTAAGTCTCGATCTTTTGACCATCTGCCAGTTCTTTTTCAAACGTTTCTAAGCTTAACTCTGGGCGCAAGCTCGGTTGAATCTCTGCCACAGCACTGCGCACTTGTTCAGCCCACTGCTCAACATAAGCTCGGTCATGGTTTTGATCAAGCTTAAAGCCTTCAACCGAAATCAACGCATCTAAGACACTGGCAGGATAACGTACAGTTAAACGCTGTAAGCTCTTCTGAGACGTTTGATAATCCGCAATCACCTTCGCCAAAGCTTCACCACGGATCGCAGGTGCAGCATCGCTGATGTGCAATTCAAGCTCATCAATCGCGTTTGAAATTAAATAGGTTTCAAGCGCATCATTATCTTTCAGATACTGCTCTTGTTTGCCTTTTTTCAGCTTATACAGTGGTGGCTGAGCAATATAAATATAACCACGTTCCACTAACTCTGGCATTTGACGGAAGAAGAAGGTCAACAATAAGGTACGAATATGCGAACCATCCACGTCAGCATCGGTCATGATGATGATTTTGTGATAACGCAATTTGTCTGGATTGTACTCTTCACGACCAATACCACAACCCAATGCCGTGATCAGGGTGCCGACTTCTTGAGATGAAATCATCTTGTCAAAACGCGCACGTTCCACGTTTAGGATTTTACCTTTCAACGGTAAAATCGCTTGCATCTTACGGTTACGGCCTTGTTTAGCTGAACCGCCAGCAGAGTCACCCTCGACCAGATACAATTCAGATAATGCAGGGTCTTTTTCTTGGCAATCTGCGAGCTTACCTGGTAAGCCTGCAATATCCAACGCACTTTTACGGCGTGTCATTTCACGCGCTTTACGTGCCGCATCACGGGCACGAGCCGCATCAATGATTTTGCCTGCAATCGATTTTGCAGCTTGCGGGTTTTCAAGCAAATATTCAGAGAATGATTTGTTCATTGCCTGTTCAACCGCAGGTTTCACTTCACTTGAAACCAACTTTTCTTTGGTTTGTGAAGAGAATTTTGGATCAGGCACTTTCACTGAAACAATCGCGGTTAAACCTTCACGGGCATCATCACCAGAAACGGCTACTTTCTCTTTTTTGAGTAAGTTTTCGTTTTCCATGTAGCTGTTTAGACCACGCGTTAATGCCGCACGGAAACCCGCTAAATGCGTTCCACCATCTTTTTGTGGAATGTTGTTGGTAAAGCAACGTACATTTTCTTGATAGGTATCATTCCACTGCAACGCCACTTCTACACCAATGCCATTTTCAGCCTGTACGGTGAAATGGAAAATGTCGTTCAGATGGGTTTTGCCTTGGTTAATATATTTCACAAACTCAGACAGACCGCCTTCGTAGTCAAACACATGTTCTGCATGAATACGCTCGTCACGCAAAACAATGCGCACGCCCGCGTTTAAGAAAGACAATTCACGTAAACGACGTGCCAAAATATCGACATTGAAAATGGTTTGGCTAAAAGTTTCAGCACTTGGCCAAAAACGCACAGTTGTCCCTGTCATATCCGTATCTCCCACAACAGTCAGTGGGTAAACCGGATCACCGTGTTTATATTCTTGTTGATGAATATGACCTGCACGATGAATGGTCAATTCCAACTTACGTGACAAGGCATTCACTACAGATACGCCTACACCATGTAGACCACCTGAAACCTTATAGCTATTGTCATCAAACTTACCACCTGCGTGCAGAATGGTTAAAATCACTTCTGCGGCAGAAACCCCTTCTTCAGGGTGAATATCGGTCGGAATACCGCGCCCATTGTCCGATACACTTACAGATTCATCTTCGTGAATCGTCACCAAAATTTCATCACAGTGACCTGCAAGCGCCTCATCGATCGCATTATCCACCACCTCAAACACCATATGGTGTAAGCCTGAACCATCATCGGTATCACCAATATACATACCCGGACGTTTACGTACTGCGTCCAATCCACGTAATACTTTGATACTAGAGGAATCATAAGCTTTTTCTGTGGTTTGTTCCGTTTGAGAAGCAGCTTGTTGATCTTCTGAACTCATGGTTTCTCCCTAGCGAAAAATAGGTCTATCCCGTGATGGGTAAAATCTAAAATCATTGTGCGACAACTTGAACTTGACCGTTTTCAACACAGAATAATTGATAAGAAATAGATAAATCATGTAAGTGATTTTTGACTGATTCATACTCTAAAGTGGTAATAAAGACTTGACTACCCAGTTGGCTCAATCGCTCAATTAAACGTTGTTGTGCTGTTAAATCTAATTCTGCTGTCAGATCATCTAATAATACCACAGTTTCCTTATTACAAGCATGCAGCATTGCAATCTGTGACAGTTTTAAGGCTATGATTAACAGCTTTTTTTGTCCACGTGACAGTACGACATCGGCATCGCCAAGGCTTGTTTTTAAACGCAAATCTGCCTTGTGTGGACCATACTCGGTATAGCGCCGTTCAAGGTCTTTTTGATGATGACTTTGCAGGTCATTCAGTAATCCTAACTCGGTATGAAAGCCAGGGCTATATTCTAACTGAACCTCGATATCAGGCAGCAAGTGTTTTAAATCTTGCTCAAAAAAACCCTTCCACTGCTCCAAAATGCTGACGCGCTGTGAATGCAGCATTTCACCATAATCACTGAGCATTTTGTTCCACGGCTCCAAATCTGCCAGACTTAGATTCCGTCGTGTTTTTAGTAAACTATTACGCTGTTTTAATGCTCGTGAATAATATTGCCATGCATGATAAAACTCAGGTTCCACGTGGAACATCAGCCAATCTAATAGTTGCCGTCTAGGCTTGGCACCATGATCAATAATATCGGTACTTTGCGGATCAATCAGTTGCAAAGGAAGAATTTTAGCCAACTGACCTTGAGTGGCAATGTTGTCGCCATTGACCTTGATGAGCTGTTCACCAGACAACAGCTTTTGCATCCCTATTTTTTCAGAACTGGATTGGGCAAAGACAATCGCGTCTTGGGTATCAGTTTGAATATAGTGTTTCGGAATATGGGTGCGAAAGGAACGCCCTGTCGCCAGCAGATGAATGGCTTCTAAAATAGAGGTTTTACCTGAACCATTTTGTCCATAAAAAACATTAAACGGTTGCAATCCATGGAGAGCAACCGTTCTGAGATTTCGAACACGTTCGATGTTTAAACGCGTGATTTGCATGCCTGAACCTAGGGCTTAAACACGCATTGGCATGACCACATAGGTCTGATCTTGGTGGGCTGGGTCTTGCACCAGAACCGATTGATTTGCTTCGGTCATCGTCATTGACACATCATCACCATCCAATGCACCTAAAACTTCCAAGATGTATTGGGCATTAAAAGACATTTCCATTGGCGCATTATTGTATTGAATCGCCAAATCTTCTACGGCTTCGTCTTGCTCTGGGTTATTGGCACGTAGCTGCAAAGTGTCTGCGGCAAAGTTTAAGAACACACCACGTAGTTTTTCATTACTTAAAATCGAAACACGTTGTAAAGATTGCTTAAAGACATCATGTGCAATTAACACATTTTTATCCCCACCACGTGGAATCACACGGCGATAATCAGGGAACTTACCGTCAATCAGTTTTGTGGTGAAACGAACCGTTGTATCCCCTTGTTCTTTGTCACGACTGGCAATAGAAATGGTCACATTCAATAGTTCACGACCGATTAACAACGCCAATTGTTCATCTTCAATGCTCAATAAACGCTGTAGTTCACCCACCGCTTTACGTGGAACAATCGCTTGAATCAATTGAGTGGCATTTGAGCTAGCAACAGTTTCACACAGAGCTAAACGGTGGCCATCTGTGGTCACTGCACGCAGTTGATTATTATCAATTTCAAGCAAGGTTCCCGTGAGATAAAAACGCACATCCTGCACTGCCATAGCAAATGCAGTTTTTTCAAATAGGCGCTTTAATTCACGCTGTGTCACCGCAACTTGCGTGCCTTGCGTGTTCTCTGTGGTCAATAACGGGTAATCTTCAGCCGGTAAAGTCCCCAACACAAAACGACTATTACCAGACTTTAAAATACAACGTTGATCTTCAGTAATTTGTAAATCTATCAGTGCTGCAGTCGGTAAAGATTTGCAAATATCCATCAGCTTGCGCGCAGGAACAGTGGTTTCACCCGCTTGCAAACACGCCCCTTCGGCAAGAGTAGTGCTTGCAACCAATTCAACTTCTAGGTCTGAACCTGTAATCGTCAAAGACGCTTGGCTCACTTGCACTTTAACATTTGAAAGAATATTTAAAGTATGGCGACGTTCAACCGCTCCTACGACATGTGATAGAACATTAAGTAAGCTTTCTTTCGCGATTTTTAAACGCACGATACATTCCTCGAAAAACTGAAGATAAAATAATAAATAAATGTGTTTTTAGCAGTGTACTATGCGGCAGAACATGCCGCATTGCAAGAATAGAATTTGAGCAATTTTGCTTAACTTTGCAGCAAGCGTTGCAAGTTTTTATAGTCCTCATTGAAGATCGGATCTTCATCGCGCAGACTTAAAACTTTTTCACAAGCATGCATGACGGTACTGTGATCTCGACCGCCAAAGGCCATACCAATTTCAGGGAAACTGTCTCCGGTTAGCTCCCGTGCCAAGCCCATTGCCAATTGGCGGGGACGAGCATAAATACGGGTCCGTTTAGGCCCAACCAACTCTTTGAGTGGGATTCTAAAGTACTCACTCACCACACGTTGAATATTTTCAGTACTGATGGTTCGTGCACGAATGGCTAAGACATCTTTTAAAGACTCACGTACAACATCCAAATCAATAGCTGTGCCCTTAAAGCGTGAAATGGCCACCACTTTATTCAGCGCACCTTCCAATTCACGTACGTTTGCAACCACTTGTTGCGCAATAAATAACGCACAGTTTCGTGGTAATTCCACATCATTGCTTTCTGCTTTTTTCAGCAAAATTTCAATACGGGTTTCAATATCTGGTGGCTCAACCCCAACCGACAACCCCCAAGAAAACCGTGAAACCAAACGTGGATCTAATTCCGTTAATTCTTTTGGATAACGATCGGAGGTCAGAATAATTTGCTTAGATTCATCTAAGAGTGCGTTAAAAGTATAAAAAAACTCAACTAAACTTGCCTCTTTACCCGCCAGCAAATGAATATCATCGACCAACAATAGATCTAAAGATCGGCAATTTTTTTTAAATTCTTCCACTTTGCCTTGTTGTAAAGAACTAACGAAGTCTTGAACAAAGCTTTCTGCCGTCATATACATGACACGTGCATTCGGTTTGGCTTGCAACAAAGCATTACCCACTGCTTGCATTAAGTGTGTTTTACCTAAACCAGTCGGGCCATATAAAAATAAGGGATTGTGCTGAGAGGCACCTAACTGGGTTAAAACCTTACGACACGTTTCAGCAGCCATTTGGTTTGAACGACCTTCCACAAAAAGTGAGAAGGAAAATAAAGGATTTAACTGCCGTTTACGGCTGTTTTTAGAATTCCCTTCTTCTTTTTCTTTTTTCGGACGCACAACGGGTGCTGGAGCAGACTCTAAAGCTGCAGTCGTGGTTGCAGGTTGCTCACTCGCAGATAAAATTGCACCTGGGCGTGAGTCGACTAAAATTTCAACTTTACGTACACGCCCTTCAGAGAGCTGCTCCACTAAAATTGTAATCAGCTCTAGGTGATGTTCTTGAATGTAACGTGTCCAATAGGGATTCGGAGCATAAAGACG
Organism: Acinetobacter sp. MF4642; assembly: GCF_002018925.1. Classification (NCBI taxonomy): domain Bacteria; kingdom Pseudomonadati; phylum Pseudomonadota; class Gammaproteobacteria; order Moraxellales; family Moraxellaceae; genus Acinetobacter; species Acinetobacter sp. MF4642. The sequence continues at coordinate 13,788 of NZ_MVON01000029.1, read as the reverse complement.
TAGTGTGTCATTTAACTCTTCTGCAACTAAAGGGCGTATCCACATTGTAAAGACATTCCCAGAGAGCTCTTGTCGCAAGCGAGTTAAGCAGTCCGTCCAAAGCATGTGAAACCCCTATTCATTCCATCGATAATTAATAAAAACACTATGTACCCACCGAAGCGGGTCGCCATTCTAACCAAGTTATCCACATCTGTCATGGAAAATTCTGCAGATATTGCTCAAAAAGCCTGCTTATGAAAATAAATTTAAATTCAAACACTGGTGTGGATAAGTTTATCCGCAAACTGTGGATAGAATATAGCACAAAGTTATCCACAAACTATTAATTTTATAAAAACAGCCTTATCCACACCATACTTTATTGTTTTATAATTAAAAAAGTGTCATTTCCACAGAAAAAGACCTCCCTAATAGTAATAAATTTAAATTTATAAATTTGAATTTATTTATAAGAGACCTGTTTTCTGGGGATAACTGGAGATCCAAAATGAATTTAAATTTAAAAACATGTACAGCAAGTGAATTTAAAGACTTGTGGATAATTGTGTGGGTAATCTTGTTGGTAACTTATATCACTTTAATAAACAATAATCTAGGTTGTGTATAAGAAAAAAGTGCAGTTGTTTAAATGTTATCGAGAAAAGAGCAAGCTCAAGCTGCTGTTACAAATAAAAAGGCTTAATTTCACAAGAAAATCGGTTTTCCATTGACAGCTCAAGCAATGAACACTAAACTCGCGAACCTTCATTGAATGATCATTTTTGGAGTTTCGATATGAAACGTACATTCCAACCATCTGAATTAAAGCGTAAGCGCGTTCATGGTTTCCGTGCTCGTATGGCTACTAAAGCTGGTCGCCAAGTATTAGCTCGTCGTCGTGCAAAAGGTCGTCACAGCTTAACTGTTTAATCAATAGTTAACGCTTAAACGATTTTGGGTGTTATGACTACACTTTATGGCTTCAGCACAGAGGTTCGTATTCGCTGTGCTGCCGATTATAAGAGTGTCTTCGATGGTGCGCTTTTTAAAGTGCATCAGCCCCATTTCTTATTTCTAGCAAAACTGACCGAACAACCTCAAAGTCGTTTGGGTATTGTTGTTGCTAAAAAGAAAGTGCGTCGTGCACACGAAAGAAATAGAGTAAAACGTTTGGCTCGCGAAAGTTTTCGCTTGCATCAACAGCAATTAACTTTAGATATTGTGGTTATGCCTAAAATGGGGATAGAAGCAGTGCCTAATGCAGAGTTGCACCAGCAATTACAATTTGCTTGGCAAAAATTACAACGTCTTGCCAAAAAGCATCAAAAAATAGCTCCCTCCCTGCAAAAGTAGAGATGGCCAATGGTCCGGTTACTGCATTGGTTAATTCGATTTTATCAAATTGCGATTAGTCCTTTACTTGGACCGCGTTGTCGTTATATCCCTACATGTTCTCAATATTCATTGGAAGCAGTCCATACACATGGTGCTGTGCGTGGTGTGTGGTTGGCTACTAAACGTATTTGCCGTTGTCATCCTTGGGGTGGATCGGGGTATGACCCTGTTCCAAACAAAAGGATTCGTTTTATCTCTTTTCAGCAAATAGATTCTCAAAAGCATCTGGTTGCTGTACCCTTTCGTGATTGTTTCTTGAACCAAAATCACTCTAACCACTTGGGGTAATCGATATGCAACAATGGGCCAGGTTTGCCATTCTCGGGGCCATGTTTGTTGTCGCTTATTTGCTCATTTTGGCTTGGCAAAAAGATTATGGACATGCTGAGACTCAGCCACAGCCACAACAGGCTGCAGCAGTTTCACATGAAGTATCTGCAGATTTGCCAAATGCTCAAACGGCTTCAGCAGCGTCTGATATGCCACAAGCAAATATCGCGACTCAGCAACCAGTTACAGAATCAAAAGCATCTGTAAATCAACAGCTTATTTCAGTACAAACTGACCTTTATCATCTTTGGATTAATCCTAAAGGTGGTGATATTGTTCGTATTGAATTGTTAAACCATGACAAGAGCAAAGACAGTAACGAAGCATTTGTCATGCTTGAAAGTGATGCAAAACGTACTTATGTGGCGCAGTCTGGTTTAATTGGTCTTAATGGTCCAGACAGTAACCGTAGCGGTCGCCCAATGTATGAGATTGAAAAATCTGCTTATACATTGAATGATGCCAAAGCGGTTCAAACCGAAGATGGAAAAAGCATCAAAGTGTTAACCGTACCGATGGTACTGAAAACAGCTGATGGTGTGGAAATCATTAAAACCTTTACCTTTAAGCAAGGTGAATATCCTGTTGTTGTGAACCATAAAGTGGTGAACCGCAGTGGTCAAAACTGGCAGGGTCAAATGTTTGGTCAACTCAAACGTGACAACTCTGATGATCCAGGCAAATCGGATCAAGGTATTTTCACGCTGGGCACTTTCTTAGGTGGTGCTTGGGGTTCGCCTGAAGAACATTATAACAAGCTTAAATTTGCTAACTTCAATGAAGAAAAATTGAATGTTGAGGCGAAAGGCGGCTGGGTTGCTATGGTTCAGCACTACTTTGTGAGTGCTTGGATTCCTGGTGACTTAAAATTGACGCAAGCCAATGGTCAACCTTATGTCGCGAAATTAGAGTCGCGTAAGTCAACGGATGATATGAATATCATTGGTTTTACTTCGCCGACGATTACTGTGCCTGCTGGTACAGTGGCTGAGATTGACGCGACCTTCTATTCAGGTCCTAAAGTTCAATCTGAGTTAAAAGAGCTTGCAACAGGGTTAAACCAAACTGTTGATTATGGTTGGTTATGGCCAATTGCGAAATTATTGTTCTTGGGTCTTGAGTTCTTCCACGGTTTAGTGGGTAACTGGGGCTGGGCAATTATTTTGTTAACGGTCTTGGTGAAATTGATTCTTTGGCCATTGTCGTCTAAGAGCTATCGCTCAATGGCGAAAATGCGTGTCATTGCACCTGAAATGCAGCGTATGAAAGAAGAGTTCGGTGAAGACCGTATGCGCTTCTCTCAAGAAATGATGGCTCTATATAAACGTGAACAAGTCAATCCGCTTGCGGGTTGTTTGCCATTGTTATTACAAATGCCAATTTTCCTTGCGTTGTACTGGGTGTTGATGGAGTCTGTTGAGCTTCGTCATGCGCCATGGTTACTTTGGATTCAAGATTTGTCGGCGATGGATCCGTGGTTTATTTTACCGCTGTTAATGGGCGCAACGATGTTCATTCAGCAGTCTTTAAATCCACAACCGGCTGATCCAATGCAAGCGAAAGTTTTCAAAATCATGCCGATTGTTTTCACAGTCTTTATGTTGTTCTTCCCTGCGGGTCTCGTGTTGTACTGGATTGTCAACAACAGTATCACGATTATTCAGCAGACCTTGATCAACAAATCTGTTGAAAAAGACCGCTTGAATAAGGAAAGCGCGTCGAGTTAATCGAGGCAACTTTTCGCGAAAAGCTGAATAAATCCGCTTAAGATGGTAATCTTAGGCGGATTTTTCATTGTGTGACTTTTAAGATTTTTTAGGTGAATGTTATGTACAACCGAACCACGATTGCTGCCATTGCAACACCACCTGGGCGTGGTGGTGTGGGGGTCATTCGCCTATCTGGTCCCAAGTCATATGAGATTGCACAGGCCTTGACCCAAAAAGACTTACCGAAAGCGCGTTTTGCTGGTTTTCGCCAGTTTTATGATGCGTCTGGCGAAGTGATGGATGAGGGCTTAGCGATTTGTTTCCCGAACCCGAACTCGTTTACTGGTGAAGATGTGGTTGAGTTGCAAGGTCATGGGGGCCCTGTCATTCAAAATGCTTTACTGGGGCGTTTGTTGGAGCTTGGTGCGATTGCAGCAAAAGCCGGTGAGTTTTCCATGCGTGCTTTTGAAAATGGCAAACTGGATTTGGTACAGGCTGAAGCGATCGCCGACTTGATTGATGCGACGTCTCAAGCGGCTGCACGTTCTGCGGTACGTTCATTACAAGGCGCATTTTCAACTAAAGTGAATCGTGTGTTGGAGCAATTGATTCATCTACGTTTGCATGTGGAAGCTGCGATTGATTTTCCTGAAGAAGAAATTGATTTTCTTGCGGACGGGAAAATTTTAAATCTTTTAGATGGTGTTACGTCTGCTGTGAATCAAGTGCAACAATCGGCTCGTCAAGGACAGTTGCTGCGTGAAGGTTTACAAGTGGTGATTGCAGGGAAACCGAATGCTGGTAAGTCATCACTGCTCAATGCATTAGCGGGCATTGAACGCGCCATTGTGACGGATATTGCAGGTACGACGCGAGATGTCTTACATGAAAAAATTATCCTGAATGGTTTACCCATTACCTTAACCGATACTGCGGGTTTACGTGAAACCGGCGATATTGTAGAAAAAGAAGGGATTCGTCGTGCCATTAAAGAAATTGAGCAAGCCGACCTGTTACTTTTAGTCTATGACTTAAGCCAAGGCGAAGACCCACTCCAACTGGCGCAAGAATATTTTGCTGAGCATATTGAACCGAAACGTTTAATGCTGATTGGCAATAAGTGTGATTTGATGGAAACGACATCGCATATCGAAGACTTTAACGGCTTCCGTCATATTATGGTTTCGGCAAAGCAAGAAACTGGCGTTCAAGCGCTCATAGAAGCGATTACAGCGCATGCAGGCTTCCAGCCTGAAGAAGATACCTTTATTGCGCGTACACGCCATTTAGACGCAATGAAACGCACTCAGCTTTACCTTGCTGAAGCGCGTGAACAATTGGTGGTGTATAACGCAGGTGAGTTGGTCGCAGAGTCGCTACGTTTGGCGCAAAATGCTCTCGGCGAAATTACAGGGGACTTTAGTGCGGATGATTTGCTTGGGAAAATTTTTGGATCGTTCTGTATTGGAAAGTAATCTCATTTTTTGGTATTGTTCAATAAGTTCTAATAGATTCTAGTAATTAAATAAATAGCATTAAGTTTTAGTAACTTAGTGCTTTTTTATCATCTGTTATTTATTCAATAGTGTTCAATGTATTCATACAGTGCTATGATTTTTTTAGTCACTAATAAGTCACAATCTTAAAAAGTGACTATATTTTTCCATATGGTGACTAAGTTATGGCGCAAGCAGAAAAGATACTTTTTTCTACTGATAGAGAAATTAAAAATCTCAAGGCTGGTGAAAAGAGATATACAGCTAAAGATGCAGTAGCGAATGGCTTGTTCTTAGATATAACAACGACTGGCGCTAAATCATGGTGGTATCGTTATTCACTGCATGGCAAACAAGAAAGATTGGTTATAGGTCGCTATCCCGATCTATCACTTAAAGAGGCTAGACAGGTTCGGGATGAATCAGCGTCATTAGTGGCAAAAGGTATTTCACCAAAACAAAATAAAAATAAAGTCACCAGTGTTTTATTCAGTGACTACGGCGAACGCTATTTAAATGAAGTAATCAAAAAAGAGCGTAAGAATCCATACAACATGATTCTGTGTTTGAACAATGATATTTATCCAATGATTGGGCATATCGCCTTAGATCAAATTACAGTTGATGATGTACGTCGTGTGATATGGCGCAAGAAAGATCAAGGCTATGATGCTTCTGCAAATCAAGTTAGAGGCTTGTTAAAGCGTATGTTTGATTACGCCATGACATTAGGGCTTGTGCTCTACAACGTCGTTCAAGCAATCCCATCACGGCATATTTATAAAGCAGTACCTAGAAATAGATATTTAAGTACCAGTGAAATCCGTACTTACTACACTACCCTTTTGAACTCACGTATTTATCGCCCACGTAAATTAGGTCTATTGCTGTCATTGCTTACATTAGTGCGTAAATCAGAGCTATTGAGGGCTAAGTGGGAGCATATCGACTTTGAACAACGGATATGGTTGATTCCTGAAACAAAGGCAGACAGTGCGACAGGTCATAGCCGTGAAATGGTTGTTTATATGTCTGACCAAGTCATAGAGATATTTAAGGAATTAAAGACCATTGCAGGCGATGAGCCTTATGTGTTTGTTGGTCGTAAGAGTGGCACACATATCAGACATAACGCTTTTAACACGGCGCAGAAGTCTGCATTGGCATTAACGGATATACCAAACTTCACCGTGCATGATTTACGCCGCACTGCGAGTACACATCTCAATGAACAAGGTTTTAATAGTGATGCAATTGAGGCTTGTTTAAACCACACCATGAAAGGTGTTAGGGGTGTTTATAACAAAGCGAAGTATGAGAAAGAGCGCATAGAGATGATGCAGAAATGGAGTGATTATATTTTTAGCGTGATTTATGAACAAAACTTGATCTTTTTTAATGAGGCTAAGAGTAATGAGGCTGTGTGATTTGTAAATAATTGTAATGCCGAAACGGCTAATAGTGACTGTTGGTGACTGCTAGTGACAGTTGAATATCGTTAAATGCAATTAAAAGCAGTTCAAAGAGTAGTAAATTGATGATGCAGCCCGACAAGATTTAACGCACTTGTTAGGGAAAGAGGTAGCCATTTAAGCATAACTCTTATAAAGTAATTATAGAAATCAACTAGGAATAATACGTTCTAATTGATTCAATAAAGAAAAAGAGCCAAGCAATTCGACCTACTTGACCCTTTTTTTGGAACTGGTGGCTTTAGGAATATTCGACCTTTCCTATTGCCAATTGTTTTTAAACCTTTGTCTACCACGACACAAAACTAAGAGAACTTAGGAATGTAAAAACAGCTTAAAAACAAGTTTTATCGGAACTCCGATACAGGTAAGCGGACTTACCCTATAGGTAAAACTATAGTTAACCTTTGACGCAAAGTAAACACTTTGTATAGTCTGAGAAGCATTCATTGTTAGTCAATGAACGTATTGAATAGTGACTAAAAGCTATATCTATCTGATAAGACTTGGTTTAAAACCCTAAAACATTTCTATTTTTCTTTTTGTGTCTAGGCATTTCCATTACTGGAGAATGTTTAGATGACTACATCTAAAAATCAACAAAACGAAAATCAACGTCTAATCCGCCGTAAAGAAGTACAAGCCAAAACAGGGCTTGGGGCTTCATCTATCTATGCCATGATGAAATCAGGTGAATTTCCACAATGCTTGAATCTTTCTGAGCGCCGTGTGGCATGGATTGAATCTGATATTGATAAATGGATTGCTGAACGTGTAGCGAATCACAGAGCCACCAATGCAACTTTGGAGGCTTAATCCATGACTAAAACCCAAATCAAAGCCATTGCCCTAAATGCCAGTCGGCAACTAAACGCCGTGGCAAAGGATGTCTATAACCGTGATTTAGTGACTACGATTAATCATGACCAGTTAAAAGAAACCTCAGCCACTTTAAATGACCTATACGGCGTATTAGATACCAATTATCAGTGCAGTATGAAAGCTGGCATTGATGAATCAATGGAGTATGCAGAGCTTGTTAAAAAGCGCATTGATGCCCTTGCCGAGTACATCCGACCTACACGCCTAAAAGCAGTCCATATTTCACCTAAGCAGATCGTGCAAATGTTGGATACAGAACAACAGGCAATGCACCACCTCTCAACCCTACTCGATGACATCACTATAGGGGGCAAGGCATGAATACAAATCATCAAACCCAAATCTTAAACCACCTCAAACAAGGTAAGACCCTTTCACAGGCAGAGGCGATTCACCATTTTGATTGTTTCCGCCTCAGTGCCGTTGTAGAGCGCCTACGCAAGCAAGGTTACGACATCGTGACCCATCAAGAGCCAAACCTGAATAACAAAGGCACACATGCACGTTATGAGCTTAGAGAGGTGCAAGCATGAACCCATCTATTTTTAATTTTAATGAACACGGCGTTCGAGTTGTCCTAGTTAATAATCAAGAACCGTGGTTTTGTTTAACTGATGTATGTAAGGTTTTAGACATTTCAAGATCATCGGATTTATTACAGATTCAAAGGGGGGACGTTAAAAACGAAACCCCTAAGCGAAATGGCGCATTAGATCCAAAGGGTGTGGCGGATTACCACACCCCTACAAATGGCGGTATTCAAAAACTCAAATTTATTAATGAGCCGAATTTATATCGAGTTATCTTCCGATCTAATAAAAAGGAAGCCCTCAACTTCCAAAACTGGGTATTTGCAGAGGTACTGCCGACTATTCGCAAGACAGGCTCATATTCAGCAAGACAAACCGCTTTTGATGAATTAAACCGCCTTTGTATGCAAGAAAAAGTATCCAAGGAAAAAGGCACATTTCACAGTCTTGGTATGCACCGCCGTAAACATGAAAAGCATTTAAACGCCGTGCGTATCGAAACATGCAAGGCCAATTTACAACTTGCTTTTGATGGGGGTACACAATGAATAATCATGTAAACCCTGAGTTTTTCAAAGCCTTTGATCATTACAAAAACATGGTTAAACAGTACGGGGATGACCACCCCATCACTGAGCAGGCACTCACGCTCACATTGCATTACACGCCTGAACACGTCAAAGAGGAAATGAACCAAAAGGCTAAGGAATTAAGCCTATTGCCACCAGTAAGCGGATACACCGATGAGGGTGAACCCATGTACAGCCTTGAGGATATTGCCAAGCATTTCGGCATGAGTGTTGAAGATGCAGAGCAACAGTTATTGCAGATGATGGATAACCGTCAACAGGTCGGATTATCGAATGACGGTGTTTTGATTAATCCAAACATCCATATCAACCGTGTGCAATGAGGGCTAGATCATGAACCAATTAACAGCACCAGTATTAACCATGTCTAGCCGTGATATTGCAGAACTGACAGGGAAAGAGCATTTCAATGTCAAGCGTGATTGCTTGGTTATGTTTGATGAATTGGAATTAGATGCACTCAAATTTGAGGGTATCTATTTAGACGCTCAACTTGAGCCACTAAATTTTGAGGGTATCGTAAATTCTACGACACCTAACCTAAACCCTATGGGGTATGCCCAAAACTGGACACACCTCAAAATGTTTGGAGGTGTTTAGCATGAAAGGATTAATCACTTCCCAATATGATGGCCAAGAACTTAGTTTTAATGAGCAAGGTTGGTTTAATGCAACTCAAGCATCGAATCGCTTTAATAAAAAACCGAATGACTGGCTACGTCTGCCTGATACACATCGTTATATTGATGCCCTCATTAAAAGAGAGAATCAAAAAAGTGATACGAGATTATCCCGCATCACTGACTTTGTGAAAACCAAGAAAGGCAATTCAAAATTATTTACGCAAGGTACATGGCTTCACCCTAAATTAGCCGTGCGCTTTGCCCAATGGTTAGATATTGATTTTGCTATTTGGTGTGATGAGCAAATTGATAACTTACTACGTGGCAATCATCCAATATTTGATAAACGCCGTTTACGTCATCAAGCAGCAGCCACCTATAAAGCTGTATCAGCAGTCTTAAAGCTTTCACGTGAGCAAATAGGCAAAGAAACAAGACCCCATCACTACATGAATGAAGCACGTTTGATTAATTGGGCAATCACAGGTCAATTTACTGGCTTAGACCGTGACAGCCTTTCATATGATGAATTGGACTTATTGGCGGAGCTGGAAGCTCAGGACTTAATTCTTATCGGCTCTCAATGTACCTATGACCAGCGCAAAACAGCATTAAATTTATTTGCTCAAAACTTTAAAGCAAATCGCCTTTCGTCCCTCCAATCAAACGTATTGGAGGCATAGACGTATGAAAAACCTCTCAATAAACCTCCTAAAACTATGTTTAGTCTGGGCAATAACTGTTTTTCTTGTTGCAAGCTGTTCTAAACCGACTTATGCTAACAGCGTTCACCCACATGGTGAATTAGCTTTGGTCGGCTATCAATCTCTAGCGCACATACCGCGCCTTAATGCGGTTTTTTTGTGCGTACTCTCTACGCGTTCGCGTTTTATGGTGAAGCTGGAGGGGGACGCGTTCGCGCGTGCTGGTGACCTAGAGAGCCAGTCGACCAACCCCTTTCAGCTTTGCCACCTTAATTACTTGGTCGTAATTGGCAAGGCTTCTATTGATTCTCTAGGAGCGCATTAATCATGCCTAATATCCATCAAATTACACGCCAACGCATTCAATCTGCCGACTTTGCACATAAGCCAAGCCTAGGCAAACGCATCTCTTTAATGCTTAAAAAAGTATGGGGAGTGTGATTATGTCTAATTCAAATAACGCTCAAAACACATCTAAGAACTATGATGCTGGCGATATGGCAGACGTGCATTTACTTGCTAAACAGCATTTATCATGGGTAAGTGCCTTAGTAAGTACAGTCATTAGAAACAATAAAACAGATAAAACTTTTCACAATAAAGAGCTTTTAGAAGTTGCTCAATATCTTTCTGAATCGTTTGCCAATGACCATGATTTACAGTGTGAAGGCTATCAAGCTGAATGGGATGCAAATAAAAAGGCGGTGATACTATGAATATCACCACCTCCATCAAACCCGATTCAATTTTAGCAAATTGCACGGTATTTAATCCATCGGATGATGCATATATCAATCATCCCATCATTGAACGTTTTGGCCATCCATCACAGCCGATCTATGTTGACCAGTGCAATGTCGATATTAACGGCATGAGCTATGACAATCCTTTAATTCTGCCTATCTATGATGGGCAATTAAATCTTGTGCAATGTGCCGTATTACAGGATGGCCAACGTGTACAGGTCATGCCTGATGGACTGGCCAAAGGCTTTGCTGTGTTGGGTGAGTTACACCAGGATAAACCTGTCATCATCACCTATAACCTAGAGGCATTCTTTAAGATTGCTCAGACTGGCTACGCCGTGGCATTGGTGGTATTGCCAAGCCTATGTGATGCTCAACATACCGAGTTTAAGCCCTTTGATTTTGAGCAAATGACTTTCGTTATTCAGCAATTATCTAAGGCAGGTTATACCAAGCTCTATATGCCAGTACGCCCTGAACATATCCAGCTCGAAGGATTTCAAAAGCTGGAACAGGACACGGCGCTTCGCTTGCTGAATCAACATATCGTGATTGATGAGCAAGGCATTAAAACCGATTACCTGATTGAGCTGTACAAAGATGATGATCTAGAGAATGTGGCCATCTTTATTGATGAATCTATCAAGCTTTTATCGCCCCCTGGTCAATGGGGTGAATTATTGCCATTGGCTCAACCTGAAACGTCCGTAAATAGCACTTATCCAATCCATGCATTACCATCACTGGCAAGGGATGCCGTTATTGCTATTGCTGAGCATGTACAAGCGCCAATCGGCATGACAGCCCAATGCGTCATAGGTGCTATGTCACATATCGCTCAAGCCCACGTAAATGCACCGCACCCATTTAACCCTCAAGGTGAGCCATGTAGTTTATATCTACTCACTGAGGGGCAAAGCGGAAGCCGTAAAAGCACCAGTCGCAATATGGCAGATAAAGCCATTATTCAGCATGAGCGTAAACAATATGAGTTATACCGCCGTGACCTTGAACAATGGAAAAGCGGTCAAGCAGGGTTAAATAAAAAGGATAAGGAGGCATACGGTGCAGAGAATCCCCCACCACATGACCCTAGCACCCTATACAGTGACATCACTTTAGAATCTATTGCAGGGCTATATGTGGATGGCATATTAAATAATGCATCCATTGCCAGTGATGAGGCGGGTCAATTCTTTGGTGGCTATACCATGAAAGGAGATACACGTACCCAAGCCATAGGAGGCTATGCCAAGCTGTTTGATGATGGTTTTGTGGAGCGCACCCGGTCTAAATCTAATTTAAACGGTAGTGGCCGTGCTTATGATGTTCGACTGACCTTTAACTTACAGGGACAACATGAGGTTTTATCGGATGCTTTGAAAGACCCAGTGTTAAGGGGGCAAGGCTTTTTACCACGCTTCATTTTAACCATCCCTGAAAACTTGGCAGGTACACGCCTACAAGATGCCATCTACCGATCTAAAAACGCCAATCATGACCATAGGCTTATTGCTTATTGGACACGGTGCGAATACTTGCTCGATGACTGTCCTAGACCACAAGGAGGGCAAGAACTTTACAATGGGCGCTATGTCATTCCTATGAATGATGAAGCAAGGGAAATAGATGCATCGTTCTACAACATGTTTGAGGAATTGCAGGGCAAAGGTAAGCGTTATGAGTACCTACAGGCGTTTGCCAGTCGTGCCAGTCAATTAGCACGGCGTTTGGCGACTGTATTCGCTTATTTTGAGGGCTTACAGTGGATTGATGCCAAAACCCTAACAGGGGCTTGTGAAGTCGTTAAGCACTCACTGAATGAATGGGCGTTGTATGCAGATATTGAGGTCAAGACGGAAAGTGATGCTGAGCGTCTGATTAAGTGGCTTGTCCGTAAGTGTGGGGGACAGAAAACAGATCGTATCTTGTATTCAAATGTTCAAACCTCATGCCCTAGACCTATGTCAAAAAATACTAAGGTTCTGGAGGTAGTTATGCAGCAGCTTGAGGATTCTAACTATATCAAGATCGAATCTATTTCTAAGAAGCGGTTTGTTTTAATAAATCCTATTTTGCTGTAAACAGCGTCTAAGTGTCTAAATCAAGCTGTAAGCCATACGGCATAAGGGCTTCAACTTAGCAGACAGTGCAATTAACTACTGTCTATGCGTCTAAATGGAATGTGTTTTTTATAACTGTTTAGACACGTAGACAATGCTTTTTTAACTGTCTGCCAAACTAGAAGTATTGATATATAAGGCTTACAGGTCAACTTAGACATTTAGACAAAGATTCTAAGAAAATATATAAATTTGATAGGTAAAAGATGCCAAACGTAAATAAAGTCACTGTCATGGGTGTGCTGGGCCGTGACCCTGAAACTAAACAATTTCCCAACGGTGGCAGCGTTACCACTTTCAGCGTAGCAACTTCTGAGTTTTGGAAAGACAAGACCACTGGAGAGCGTAAAGAGGCTACAGAGTGGCATAGAATCACCACCAACGGACGTTTAGCGGATGTTGCCAGTAAGTACCTCAAGAAAGGCAGTAAGGCATATATTGAGGGTTCATTGCGTACTAGGAAGTGGAAAGACCAGAGCAGTAATGAAAAAGAAGTAACGGAAATTAGAGCTAATGTGTTGCAGTTGCTTTGATGTTTTATTTCTCCATTTGATACTCTAAATAATGTAATGTTTTAATTCTTATATTTAAATTTTTAGGTAATTAAATGGGTCACTCTTGGATATTTAAAACAGAAACAGGAAAGCTAGGCTTGGTTATAAAGTCTGAGGATATTATTAAATATTATATAAAAAATGGGTTTAACTCCATAAGTGGTCAATGGGAGTGGAGCGACTGGGTTGATAGAGTTAGCAAAGGTTACGCCCAAGGAGATACCAAGCAACTTAATATAGAATCTATTTCCTACTACTTTGCATTCGAAAGTTGTGCGGAAAAAGCTATAGAATTATATGAAGTGAAATATCCTGGACACTACTATCCAAGAATAGCTAGAGAGAATATTGATTTTAATTATATTTCTAATGAGTTTCAGCAAGATATTAGAGCATATAGAAATATACAAAATGCTTTAGATGAACTATTTAATTATATAGAACCCTCTGTCATTAATTTTTCATCTTTTGGTCACAAAATTAGAGAACTCTTAATCCTCGCATGCACAGAAGTTGAATATTTATTAGATCTCCTGCGAAAGTCATTATTGCAAGTTTATCCGGTTTACGAGTGCAGCAATTAAGTTAATGCGTAAGCCGAATCTTTTCCGTCTATTTCGATAGCGTTCACTTAATATTCTAAATGTTTTCA